>JAICGW010000021.1 GCA_025922945.1 Acidimicrobiia bacterium
CGTCCACCGAAAGAAATCTGTTGGCCACGATCACCTCCTCTTCGCCCACCGCGGGGATGCGAACTTCCTGCATGGCGAAGTCGGCCGGCTGCGGAATTCCCTCGGGTGTGCGTGCCAGCACCCACTGGCGAGACAGCGTCGTCATGGCCGCCGAAGGTAGTGGTTAGCTTGGGCTCCGTGCCGGAACTGCCCGACATCGTCGTATATCTCGAGGCGCTGGAACGGAGGACGGTCGGCCACTCCCTCGAGCGGTTGCGCCTGGCCTCCCCGGCCGTGCTGCGCACTTACGACCCTCCCTTCAATGCGGTCGAGGGAAAAATCGTTCGGGGCTTGCGACGAATCGGAAAGCGAATCGTCTTCGAACTCGACGAAGACCTGTTCGTGGTCATCCACCTGATGATTGCTGGACGTCTGCAATGGAAAGAGGGAAGGGCAGCGATTCCGAAGAAGGTCGGCCTGGCTGCGTTCGAGTTCGACACAGGGACCCTCATCCTCACCGAGCAGGGCACCAAACGACGGGCTGGGATCTGGGTGCTCCAGGGAGAAGATTCCCTGCTGGCAGAAAACCGGGGAGGGGTCGAACCGCTTCAGGCATCGACGGACGAATTCGGTCAAGCCTTGACCAAGGAGAACCGGACCCTGAAGCGAGCTCTGACCGATCCCCGAATCTTTTCCGGTATCGGCAACTCCTTCTCGGACGAGATCCTTTGGGCGGCCAAGCTCTCCCCGGTGATTCGAACCCGCCAGCTGTCCCCCGAGCAAGTCGCCCGGCTACGGGAGTCGACCATCGAACAACTCAATCATTGGACCGACCTGCTGCGGACCCAGGTGGGAGAGGGCTGGCCGACCAAGGTCACGGCCTTTCGGCCGGAGATGGCGGTTCATGGCAAGTTCGGCCAGCCCTGTCCGCGATGCGGGACCAAGGTGCAGCGGATCGTATATGCCGACAACGAAACCAACTATTGCCCCACCTGTCAGACCGGCGGCAAGCTTCTCGCCGATCGATCGCTGTCGCGATTGTTGAAGGACGACTGGCCTGCGAGCTTGGAGGAGCTAGAGGACCTGAAGTCCCGTTAGGCGAACAAGACCGCGGCCAGCCAGCTGCCAGCGATGAGAAGGCCCGCTGCCAACTCGATAAGAATCGAAAGGCCGGCGGCCGACAACGCCCTGCGGGTAGACGGCCAAGCCTGCTCGTGGCTCCCGAGTCGCTGGCGCTCGGAGGCATAGACCCCGACGACGAATCCGACGATGAATCCCACCACCGGGATCAGGAAGAAGCCGACGATGGAGAGGAGGCCGCCGATGACGAGTGATCGTCGGGGAACTCCGGCTTCGCGCAGCCGCCTCCCGGGGACCATGTACTTCCCGATCTGGCCGAAAATCAACAATGCTGTGGCGACCGTCAGAACTACCCACCCGAGCGTCGTCTTCTCTACCAGAGACCACACCAGAACGGCCCCCCAGACGAGGATCAGCCCGGGTAGAGCGGCAACGACGATGCCGACCAGACCAACCGCGATGGCGAGTCCGACCGCGATCAGACCGGGCGTGTCCATTCGGGTCGGAGGTTATTGAATGGGGAGGCGCACCAATCTCACCCTGGCTGCGCTCCTCCTGGCGGCGCTGGCCAGCGGGTTCTGGAGCTTCTCCATCGGAACCGATTGGCTGATTGATCCCTCGATCATTCACGGTGTGATCGCCCTGGCGATCCTGGTCCTTTCCCCCTGGAAGTCGGTGGTGGTGAAGCGCGGACTGGCTCGCTCCCGCCCTGGCCAGGTCTGGTCCTTGTTGTTTCTGGTGGTGGTTCTGGTCACCATCATCAGCGGTCTGGCTCACACCGCTGACTGGGCGCGGGCTTTGGCCGGGATGACGATGATGCAGATCCACGTCGGGGCGGCGGTCGTCGCGTTGGTTCTGGGCATCGGTCATTACTTCCGGCATCCACAGCGGCTCCGAGCTCCCGATCTCGATCGGCGTGGCTTCCTGCGACTGGCCGCCACGGGCGGATTGGCGTCGGTCCTCTGGTGGGGTTGGGAGCGTTTGGCGGGTGCCAGCCGGCGTTTCACCGGATCACACGAAGTCGGCTCCTTCGATCCATCGGGCTTCCCGGTGACGTCCTGGATCAACGACGTCCCTCCGGCGATGGCGGCCGACACCTGGCGGGTCGAGGTCGGAGAGATGAGTTTCACGCTCGAGGACCTGGCGGCGATGTCCGAAGACGACATCGAGGCCACGATCGACTGCACCGGGGGTTGGCACTCGACCCAGATATGGAGAGGGGTTCGACTCGATCGCCTGGTCGAATCGGGGGCCTGGCGGAGTGTCGAGGTGGTCTCGGCGACGGGGTATGCCCGGCGCTATCCAGCCCGCGACCTCGATCGCTTGTGGCTGGCGGTGGCGGTGGGAGATGAGCCGTTGTCGATCGGACATGGCTTCCCGGCGCGGATCGTCGCCCCCGAGCGACGGGGGTTTTGGTGGGTGAAATGGGTGGTGGCGATCCACCCCGCGATGACACCCTGGTGGGTGCAATCCCCGTTTCCGCTGACCTGATGTCCCGGGCCGGTTGACGACCGAACATCTGTTCGATAATGTCGAACAGATGCTGACGGCGCTGGCTCAGCCTCAAAAACTTCCTGTCGAACTGGCTCCGGGGAAGATCGTGGGGTTGGAAGGACCGGCCGGGCTGGGTCTGACCAGGGTGGGTCTCTCGCTTCTGATCGCCCCCTCGCAGGTGGGGACGGTGGTGGCGATCGATGCCCGGGGCGGATGGCTCTCTCCGCTCGCCGCCTGGGAGGTGGGGGTGAAACCCAGCCGTCTGGTGGTGGTCCGTTGCTCGAATCCGCGGCTCTGGGCCAAGGTATGTGCGGCAGTGCTGGAGGGAGTGGCGGCGGTCTATGCCGAGGTCCCGACGGGTGTCGGGGAGAACGAGCTACGACGTTTGGCTGCTCTCACCAGGGCTCGCAAAGCTGGGCTGGCATTAAGGCCGCTAAGGGGTCAACTCCCGGCCGGTATCACCCATCTGCGTCTGAAGGGCAGGGCGGTTTCCTGGGAAGGGCCCGAAAGAGGCCACGGCTCCTTGACAGAGAGGCAGCTCTCCTTGGAGGTGTCCGGGAAGTCGTTGCCCTGGCAGGAGCTACAGGCCACTGCCTGATGCGAACTATCTGTGTCTGGTTCCCGGATTGGCCGCTCGCGGGGATGCCAGAAGATGTCTGTGGTTTCGTCTACGAAGAAGGCCGGGCAGCCGGGGGCGAGACGGAGCGAGTAGCTGCCGCCAACCGATTAGCCCGCCAAGCCGGGGTCACGATCGGCATGGGGAGAAGGGCGTCGGAGGCGCTCTGTCCGATCGCAACCAGCAAGGCCCGTGACCTGGGAGAGGAAACCCGTCGGTTCGAACCGGTGGTCGCCTCGCTCGAAGACCTGGTCCCGCGTATAGAAGTGGTTGAACCCGGTCTGGTGTTGATCGCCGTCGAAGGGTCGCTTCGTTTCTATGGGGGCGAGGACATCCTTCTCGACAAGGTGATCGGGACGGCGGGTCCGGGAGCCCGGGTGGGATTGGCCGACGGTCCCTTTGCTGCCTACTGGGCGGCACGGACCGCTGTGAACGAGCCCAATGTGGTCGAGAACACCATGGAATTTCTCTCTCGTCTCGACATCTCGGTCATCGATCGGGAGGAGATGATCGACACATTTCGCTGGCTGGGTTTGACCACACTGGGAGCGCTTGGTGAACTGCCCCGGGCAGCGATCGCCTCTCGTTTTGGCGACGAAGGTCTCCGCGCTCATCGCCTCGCTACCGGCGAGGACCGGCCGGTCAACCCCCGCCCCATTCCTCCTCACCTGGCAGTCGAGGCTCATTACGACGACCCGCTCGAATCTCTTGATCAGGTGGCCTTCTCGGCCCGGGCTCTCTCGGCCCGTTTGATGAACGACCTGCGCCGGGAAGGGATCGCCCCTCATCGGGTGGAGATCGAAGCCGAATCGGCCCGGGGTCAGGTGCGGAGAAGGGTTTGGCGTTCGGCCGATCCCTTCCTCGAGTACTCCCTGGTGGAGCGGGTGTGGTGGCAATTGCGAGCCTGGGTCGAGGGGGAAGGGGTGGAAGGTGGGCTGGTCCGGCTCCGGCTTGATCCCTCCGACCTTTCCGGCCGCGGGCGTCAACTCGCTCTGCTGGAGCAATCGGAGATGGGTTGGGAAACTTATGACGCCAACCGGCCGGAAGCGGAGCGGGCCCTTCACCGGGTCCAGTCCCTCGTCGGTCCGGACGAGGTGCTGCAGGGGGAGCGGCAGGGAGGAAGGATGCCAGGGGAACAAGTGCTCTGGTTTCGCTTCGGCGAGGAACCGACCCCGGCCGAACGCGATCCCCTCGCCCCCTGGCCGGGAGCCACTCCCGGTCCTGCTCCGGCCCTGGTCCCTCCCGAACCGAGGCCGATCGACATCGAGTGGGAAGGGGGAATGCCGCATCGGGTACGGCTTGGTGCGCGCTGGGAGCAGGTCGTCAACTGGGCCGGTCCCTGGCGGCTGTTAGGTCGGTGGTGGAAGGGAGAAGAAGCTGCCGATCGTTATCAGATCGTGACTTCGGCCGGTGCTTTTCTCGTGATCGTCCGCGGTGAGCGGACCTTCCTGGCCGGCATCTACGACTAGCACGTTCTGTGAAGATCCTCGCGGCTCGGGGCCGCGCAAACCTCCACAGTCAGTGGGCCGAGCAAGTTCTGTGAAGATCCTCGCGGCTCGGGGCCGCGCAAACCTTCACAGATCAGAGCGCCGAGGCGATGATGTCGCGAGTCCGGGCCGCGAGCTTGGTCGTTTCCGCCTTTTCCAACCCCGCCGTCTCGATCGGCGGGTGGATTACCGCTTTCACATCGCCCCCGTATACCCAGAGCTTGCCTGCCGGCCAGGCCTGATAGGTGCCCACGATGGTGACTGGCAATAGCGGTATGGCTCCGGCCATGGCCATGGTGAAGGCACCCTTCTTGAATGGGCGCAGGCTGCCGTCCCGGCTCCGGGTCCCCTCCGGATAGATGATGAGCGATCTTCCCGAGGCCACCAGATCCCGGGCTTGCCGATTGACCTTCTCATGAATCGCCGAGCGCGCCTGGCGGTCGACTTCGACGATGCCAATTGCACGCATGGCCGGGGCCAGGATTGGTATCGAGAACAGCTCCTTCTTGGCCAGGAACCTGATGGGAAGGGGCACGGCGAGAAAGCACACCATGATGTCGAGTACGGAGAGATGATTGGCCACGACCACGTGCGAGCGAGTGCGGTCGACGTGCTCTCTGCCCTCGACGACGAGGGAGGTACCCGACGCCCAGAGCCAGATCCGGCTCCATACCCGGGCCAGTTGATCGATGAAGGGGCTCGTGGGTCGAAGACGTCCCAGGACGATGGCAATGGGAGCCGCCAACAGGGTCGCGCCGACTCCGATCACCAGCGTCAGAACCGTCCTCAGAGGCGACAGCAACCGCCGCATGGGCCGACGATAGGGTGTCGGGGTGCCGCGGACCAAGGGGGAATGGAGGGATTGGGCGAGAAGCATCTCACCGGCCACCGATACGGAGTCGGAAGCCGTTTGCCAGGTGGTGGCCGAAGCTCTTCGCCAGGACTCCATGAAAATGGTCCTCACCTTTCTCGCCATGCCGGGCGAAATCAGCCTGGCCTGTCTGCATGGCGACCCTGCGTTCTCCCTCGGCGTGACTCGCACGCCACCCCAGGGAGCGCTGACGATTCATCGCCTGGAGGGCTCGCTGGAAATGCATCCGTTTGGATACCTGCAACCGTCCGCTGACGCGGAGTTGATGGATTCCGCGGGCATAGAGGCGGTCCTCGTGCCCGGAGTCCTCTTCTCGCCTGCGGGCGCCCGCCTCGGCCATGGCCGCGGTTATTACGACCAGCTACTGAGCAGTCTCGAGCCCCGACCGTGGTTGATCGGAATTACAGTCGATCGCCGGGTAGTGGAAGGCCTTCCGATGACTGAGACTGATGTCTGGATGGATGCGATCGCGACCGAGTCGGGCTACCGGGAGACCAAAAGGACATGAGGCTTTTCGTGCGGCTGGTGGCATTGGCGCTGGTGGCCCTCTTCGCGTTGATTCTCATCGGGCCGATGGCACCCCAGGGAACGTTCTTCTCCGATTTCAGCCTCGACATGCGCGACGCGCTCAACATTCACTGGGGGATGCCGCTCGGCTACCCCTGAAAACGCGGATTGGCCATCCACACCCGGATGCCCTCGATCGCCACGCTGATGACGGGGCCCGTGATCTCGTACTGGCTGTACTGGGGGTAGCGGGCCTTGAGAGCCGTGATCGCTTCGGGATCCTCCGAGACAACTTGCGCATTGCCGTCCACCCGCACCCACCAGAGGTGATGCCATCCTTCTGCGTAGTGGTGGGCGAGGACCGAGACCCGGGGATCGGCCCTGATATTGCGCAGCCGGGCAAGGTTCGGGTCTCGCTTTGGCTTTTGGTCGACAGCCGTTACCAGGCGGTCCTCGACGATGGCGTAGACGATGGGGATGACGTGGGGACTCCCATCGGGATTGATGGTTGCCAGGGTCGCCACTCGAGCCAAATCGAGCAAGCGGCGGCCTCTCTCGGACATGTCCACGGATTATGACGGCGCCTGGTTGCCTCTTGCCGAGGTAGGTCCAGAGGCCTAGTCTGAGCTGCGGAAGAAGGGGAGTGATGTCGGTTTTCGTTGGTCAGCTCTATCGCAACGATGAGCCGCCCGTGCGGGCATCCGTGCAGATCGAAGACGGTCGGGTGAGGATTTGGACGGATCGTCGTCGCTTGGTTTCCTGGGACCAGGCGCAAGTCACGTGCGAGCGCATGAGCGTCTTCCGCTTCCAGCTCTCCGACGGATATGTCACCTACGAGTTCCAGCCCGGCGACCCCGCCGGCTTCTCCGATTCGATCGGGGCCGTGGTTGACCTCCGCGCTCCCAAGAGCCGCTTCGGCCTCGCCGAGCGCATCCGCCAGGCTCAAGCCACCCCATAGGGGGAATTCCTCCCGAATAGATTGCAGCTCCCCAACTAGAGGAGCTCGATGCCCACGCCCCACATTTCCGCCGAGGCCGGAGATTTCGCCGAGTGCGTATTGATGCCGGGCGATCCATTGCGGGCCAAGCACATCGCTGAGAACTTCTTAACCGATGCCCGCCAGGTGACCGCGGTGCGGAACATGCTCGGGTACACCGGGGTCTACAAGGAGATGTCGGTGTCGGTGATGGGAAGTGGGATGGGCATCCCCTCGGCCTCGATCTACGCCACCGAGCTGGTTGCCGAATATGGATGCAAGCGGTTGGTGCGAGTGGGCTCCGCCGGCGGCATCTCCGAGTCGATCAAGCTGCGCGATGTGGTGATCGCCACCGGGGCCTGCACGGATTCGGGTGTGAACCGGGCTCGTTTTCACGGCTGGGATTACTCCGCCATCGCCGATTTTGGGTTGGCCCGGGCAGCCGTCGATGCCGCCACCACCCTCGGCGTCGACGTGGCGGTGGGAAACGTCTTCTCGGCCGATCTTTTCTACAACCCTCAGACCGAGGTCTGGGACGTGCTCGAAGGCATGGGAGTTCTGGCAGTGGAGATGGAGGCAGCAGGGCTTTACGGAGTTGCGGCGGAGAAGGGAGCGCGGGCCCTGGCCATCCTCACCATCTCCGATCACATTCGCTCCGGAGAGGCCACGACCTCGCTCGAGCGCGAGCAGACCTTCAATTCCATGGTGGAGATCGCCCTCGAGGCTCTGTTAACGGACGCTAAGGCGTGATCAACTCGTCGCGACTGACGGAGTGGCCATAGAGGTAAATCGGCATTCCCAGCTCGATTCGGGTCTTGAGGAAGTCCATGTCTTCGATTTCGACTCGCACGCAACCATGCGAAGCGGGAAAGGCAGGAACCGAGTTCGACCCGTGTAGGGCATAGCCGCCGTAGAAGTAGAACGGCGAGTAGAGGAAGCCGAGATAGGACTCCCACCAGCCCTGTCGGCTGCGTCTGAACTCGAAGCGGCCCTCGGGCGTGACGGCGCGGATCAATCGCCCTCGGGCGTTTCGGTAGGACTCGCCGTTGGCCGAGGAGATCGGGAAGACTCCCGCCACCGATTCGGCTTCGATCAAGTACAGAACCTGACGGCGCAGGTCGACTTCGATTCGGTTGGGTTCGGGACCCGGCCCCGGGCCGGTGATTTCCCGTCCCAGTAGATGCCAGTCGCTTTGGCGGAAGATGCCGCTCCGCTCGAGGTCGTAAAGCTTTTGGAAAGCGAGCACGGCTCCCACGGTCTGTCTCCCGTAGACGCCGTCGGTTCGTCCCGGAAAGAAGCCGGCGTCGAGGAGCCGGGCTTGCAAGTCAGCAACCGTGGGCCCTACCGAGCCCGGGCGAAGATCGGGAGGCAGGGGATTGTTGATCGCCTCACCGGGAACCCCGGTCGCGGCCGCGGCCGGCGTAGCCAGCACCAGGCCGAAGACCAGGAAGACCGTTAGGTACTTGATCATCGACGTTCTAAATCGGCCTCGTCGATCGAGACTCAACGGTAGGTTCGGGGGTTCCGTGAAATGACCGCACTCTTCATTACGTCCCTGTATCCCGTCGACGAAGCCTGAAAACTAAACCTCAAGTGACTGCCCTGTCCGATCGCGTTCTGCCCGAAGTGACTACTCCTTCCTATCGCACCACTCTTACCACTTACCTGGCCCCGCTGCGGGGTCGAGCGACGCTGCTCTTGATGGCATTGCTGGCCTCGATCGGGCTGCAGCTCGTGGTCCCGCAGTTGCTGGCCCGATTTATCGATCAGGTGGGTTCGCGGGCCGCGGTCAACGGTCTGGTGGGTATCGGGGTCGCCTATCTGCTGGCGGGCATCGTCAACCAACTGCTCGACGCCTTCACTTCTTATCTCGGCACCGACATCGGCTGGAGCGCCACCAATCGCCTACGCGAGGATCTCGGTCGCCATCTCCTTTCTCTCGACATGGGTTATCACAACGACACGACTCCCGGGGAGATGATCGAAAGGGTTGATGGCGACGTCACCGCGGTCTCCGATTTCATCTCTCGTTTCCTGGTCCGTCTCCTCGGCGCCGGGGTGTTGTTGTTGGGGGTGCTCGTGATCTCCTGGTTCGAGGATCAGGTGATGGGGGTGTCACTCACGGTCTACGTCCTGGGCGTCCTCGGCCTCCTCTGGAGCCTTCGCAATCTTCCGGTGCAGGCGGCAGAAGAAGAGCGGGAAGTCTCTGCGGTCCTCTATGGCTTCATCGAGGAGCGGCTGGCAGGCATTGAGGACATCCGGGCTTTGGGGGCGGGCCGCTTCACCATGTCGCGCTTCATTCCGGTCACGCGCGATTACTACCGGCGCACGACCGCGGCCTGGCGCAAGCGGGTCATTGTTTGGGTGACGGCCAACACCGTGTTTTGGGCCGGGGACGCCCTGGCGCTGGCAGTCGGGACCTGGCTGGTTCTGGCGGACTCGATCACGATCGGTACCGCCTATCTGATCCTGCAGTACGCCCAATTGGTGCGACGTCCGATCGAGCAGGTGACCCAGGAGTTGCAAAGGTTGCAGAAGGCGGCCGGCGGGCTCATCCGCATCGATCAGTTGCGGAGGCTGCGGACCTCCATCTCGGTCGGCGAGCGGCGGTTGCCACAGGGTCCGCTGTCGGTCGAGCTCAATGAGGTGTCCTTTGCCTATGAGGACCGGCTGGTCCTCGATCGCGTCAGCTTCCGGCTCGAGGCGGGAACGGTGCTCGGGCTCCTCGGCCGTACCGGAGGGGGGAAGACGACGATCACGCGCCTGATCTCCCACCTCTACGAGCCCACCCAGGGCGAGGTGCGAGTGGGGGACACCGATCTCAAGTCTGTCGAGCCCGATTCCCTACGGAGGGCTCTCGGGGTGGTTACCCAGGACGTCCAACTGTTCCGGGCCTCGGTGCGCGACAACCTGACCTTGTTCCAGGCGCGAAGCGACGAGGAGATTCTGTCCGTGCTCGATCGGACCGGTCTGGGGGACTGGGCCCGCCTCATCGGGCTCGACACCGAGCTCGGATCCGGAGGCCAGGGCCTCTCCGCCGGCGAGCAGCAGCTCCTGGCCTTTGCCCGGGTGTTTCTCCAGGATCCGGGAGTGGTGATTCTCGATGAGCCCTCGTCGCGCCTCGACCCGGCGACGGAGTCGGTTCTCGCGGTTGCGACCGAGCGGCTCTTCGCCGGTCGCACGGTCGTAATCATCGCCCACCGATTGGAAACCGTCCGCACCGCCGACGAGATCATGGTGGTGGACGAGGGGAGAATCGTCGAGCACGGGTCCCGGACGGAACTCGCCGCCGACCCCGAGAGTAGGTATGCCGCCCTCCTCCGTCTAGGCGATCCCCGGCTCCTCGAGGAAAGCGGTGACCTGTGACAGAGAATCTCAGCACCCTCGAGATCATCCGGGAGCTGATCCGCTACCGGACCGGTCGGTTCATGTTCTGCTTCATGGTCTGGGCTCTGGTCCACGCCTCGCCATTGCTCTTTGGACTGTTGATCGGAGCAGTTTTTGACCGGCTGGCCGGCAGCGCCGACGTCGCTCAAACCGCGTGGACTCCCGTGGCGATATTTGCCGCCCTGGCTATCGGTCGCAACGGTGTCATCTGGATCGGGGATATCGAATGGCTAAAGCATTGGAACGAAGTCACCCTTCTTGTCCAACGCAATCTTCTCCGCTGGCTCCTCGAGGCTCCCCGCAGCCGGGTCCTCCCCCTGTCTCCCGGCGAGGCGGTCAGCACCTTCCGCGACGATGTCGAGGACTTGCTCGAGTATCTCGAGAATTGGGTCGACATGGGGGGGCTGGTCATCTTCGGACTCGGTTCGATCGTGATCATGGCGACGATCGATGTGCGACTGACCGGATTCCTATTGGTCCCTTTGCTGCTCACCGCGCTCTTGACCCAGGCTCTCGGCCCCCAAATCCGGGGCCGCCGGCGGGCGATGCGAGAGGCCACCGACGATGTCACGGGCTTTGTGGGCGAGACGTTCGGCGCGGTCCAGGCGATCAAGCTCTTCCGGGCCGAAGAGCGGGTGATGGCCCGCTTCGAAGGCCTCAATCGCATCCGGCACCGGGCGGCCATGCGCGACACCGTCCTCACCGAGGTCCTCCGCGGCATCAACCGCAACATGTCGACGATCGGGATCGCCCTCGTTCTGATCTTCGGAGCGGGTCAGCTGACGGATGAGTCGATGAGCCTCGGGGAGCTGACGGTGTTCTTGACTTATCTCCCCCGTCTGACCGACTACATGGCGTTCATCGGCGACATCATCGCCCAGCACCGGCGGACCGGGGTCGCCTTCGAACGAATCCGCGCCCTGGCGGTGGACGCCCGGGATGACGACCTTCTGAACCGTGTTCCGGTCTCCCTGCAGGGAGAAGTCCCCGAAGTGCCCGGTCCGAAGATGGAATCGGAGACGTTCGAGCGCCTGTCGGTGAGAGGGCTCAGTCACCGCTTTCCCGACAACGAGGAAGGGCTGGAGGATGTGGACTTCGAAATCGGAAGAGGAAGTTTCACGGTCATCACCGGAAAAATCGGATCCGGCAAGAGCACCCTGGTGCGGGCCCTGCTCGGTCTCGTCCCCGCCACCGGCGAGATTCGTTGGAATGGAAAGCTGGTTGAGGACCCGGCATCGTTCTTCGTCCCCCCTCGTTCGGCCTACACCGCGCAGGTGCCTCGGCTGTTCTCTGAGTCGTTGGCAGACAACATCGCCCTGGGACAGCGGGCTACGCGCGAGCGGCTGCGGGAGGCGGTCCAGCTGGCGGTACTCGACCCCGATCTCGAGCGGATGGAACAGGGGCTCGAGACGCTGGTGGGAGCCAGGGGAGTCAAGCTCTCCGGTGGCCAGGTGCAACGCTCGGCCGCGGCCCGGATGCTCGCTACCGAAGCGGAGCTACTGGTATTCGATGACCTCTCATCGGCTCTCGATCTGCGGACCGAGAGCGAGTTGTGGCGGCGCCTCTTCGAGCAGCGGCAAGCCACCTGCCTGGTCGTGTCCCACCGCCGGGCCGCCCTCGAACGGGCGGATCAAATTCTGGTCATGGATCGGGGCCGGGTCATCGCCCGGGGCCGCCTGCGCGAGCTCCTCGAGCAATCGGCGCTGATGCGAGATCTCTGGGAGACGGGAGAGCGCTAGCGGCGATAGCGAACGACATCGGGCTCATCGACCTGCTGAAGACGCCCGTTGAGTTGGAGATGCTCGAGATGGGCGATCGTCTCCCGGAGGGCAAGTCGTTGATCCATGGGTGAGAGGTTGGGTCGGAAGACTTGTTCCATCACCTGCCAGGCGCTGGAACCGAGCGGAGCGACGACATCGCGCATCCCCGCCAAGCGACGCTGATGATGAAGAAGGATCTGCTCGGCGCGGGCCGATCCGTGCGAGACGATGTCGCCATGGGCTGGGTAGGTGGTGAGGATCCCAAGCTCCTCGATCTTGCGGAGCGAATCAAGGAACTCCCCGAGCACGTCGGGAAAATCCTCGTCATAGCCAACAAAGGGAGTAATGCGGGGAAGGATGTGGTCGCCGGCGAAGAGCACTCCGCTGCGCGAATCACGGAGACAGATGTGGGTGGGCTCGTGCCCGGGGGTGAAGATGACCTGAAGAGGACGATCGCTCCCTACCGCGATCGAGTCACCTTCGTCGACCGTGAAGTCGGGGAGGGCGAGGAAAGGCATCCAGTCCGGTCTCGGTCCGACGTCGACAAAGGCGTCATAGGCCCCTGAGGGGACTCCGTGACGTCGCGCAAGGGTTTGAATCCGTTCCTGGAATCCGGGAGTGTCGTTGTAGCGATCGACGACCTTGGCCGCCCGCTCGTGCATCACCACTCGCATCCCGAACTCCTCCACAAGGCGAGGGGCCATCCCCACGTGGTCGGGATGGAGATGGGAGACGATCAAGAGGTCGATCGAGGCCGGGTCGTAGCCCAGATGAGTGAGACCGGCCAAGAGGGTGTTGCGGCTCTCGGCGGTATCAACGCCGCAGTCGATAAGAGCGAGTCCGTCGCTCGATTCGATCAGGTAGGAGTTGACGGTCCTGGGGGCGGCGAAGGGCAGCGGAAGCGTGATCTGGGAGATTCCCTGGCCGAGAGGCCTGGCCCGTTCATTCACCGAGCTCATTCACGGCACAGTTCACTCACGACTTAGCGACTCCCGGACCTGGAAGGTTATGTCGAGCGTGACTGCGAAATCGGTGGGCACCCCGGCCGGGTCGACCTGACCGGAGACTTGCACCACCTGGAAGCGGGTGATGTCGCGGATCGTCACGGCCGCCCGGGCCAGAACGGTGCGGATCGCGTCTTCGATGGAATCAGACGATCCCCCCGAGAGCCGAACGGTCTTCTCGATGCTCATTTCAGCGAGGATATGCGACCCAGGGTCGCAATCGCTGTCCAGCCACGGTTGCAGCCCACAGACGCGTCAGGGTAGTGTTCGAACTAGTGTTCGATTACGCCGAACTGCACAGCCATACCAACTTTTCCTTTCTCGACGGGGCTTCGCACCCCGAGGACCTCGTCGCCGAGGCGGCCGACCTGGGCTATCGAGCGCTGGCGGTCACCGATCACAACGGCTTCTACGGTGCGGTCCGGTTCTCCACCGCCGCAGGGGCGGCAGGGCTACCGGCGGTCTACGGCACGGAGATCGGAATCAGTCAGACATCTGACATCAGACATCAGTCAGATCCCATCGCTCAAGCCGAAGGAAGAGATCGAGTCTCAAATCTGAAATCTGACATCTCAAAAAGGCGGGGGCGGACCAAGCGGATGCATGGGACCAAACCGGTCGAGAAGGAGCCGACCGATCACCTGCTTCTCCTCGCCGGTTCCCCGGCCGGTTACCGAGGGATCTCCCAGCTGGTTTCTACCGCTCAATTTCGGGGGGAGAAGGACCGACCCGTCTACCAGTGGGAGGACCTGGTCCGCACTGCGGCGGTCCCCGACATCGTGGCGTTGAGCGGTTGCCGCCAGGGCGCCGTGGCCAAGTCGGCGGCGAAGGGAGATCTGGCCGGTGCGATGAGTGCGGCCATTCGTTTGCGTGAGGTGTTCGGTCGCCGTTTCTATCTCGAGATGTGGCATCACGGGATGCCGGAAGACGATGCTCGCAACGACCTGATCTGGGAAGTAGCAGGCCGGCTCAACCTGGGCGTGGTCGCCACCAACAACGTTCACTATCACCGCCGCCAGGATGCCGATCTATCCGAGGTGCTGGCGGCCATTGGCGGACGCCGGTCGCTCGATCAAGCGGATGGGTTTCGCCCCGCTACCGACGAGCGTTATCTGAAGACGCCCGAGGAGATGGGGCGCCGCTTCGCGCGCTATCCGGGATCGATCATGTCAGCGGTGCGCCTAGCCGAACGGCTCGCCTTCGATCTGAAGCTGGTCGCGCCGAGCCTGCCCGACTTCCCGATGCCCGGTCATTTCCGTTCCGAGATGGACTATCTCCGGCATCTCACTTGGGAAGGAGCCCGGGAGGTCTATCCCGGTCATGGTGAAGGATTGGTCGACCCCACGGCCCGCCGACGGCTCGAGCACGAACTGGACATCATCGAGCGCCTCGGCTTCGCCGGGTATTTCTTGGTGGTCTGGGACATCGTCAAATTTGCCCGGGGTCAGGACATCATGTGTCAGATCAGGGGCTCGGGCGCCGACTCAGCCGTATGTCGGTGTCTTGGCCTGACCCGGGTCGATCCGATCCGACTGGGCTTGCCATTCGAGCGCTTTCTCTCCGAAGAGCGGGGTCGTCCTCCTGACATCGACTTGGACCTTGAAGCCGATCGACGGGAAGAGGTGATCCAGTACTGCTACCGCCGATACGGCAGAGAACGGGCGGCGATGGTGGCCAACGTCATCACCTACCGAGCCCGATCGGTTCTGCGTGACGTTGGCAAGGCTTTGGGGTTCACCCAGGCCCAGGTCGACGGCCTCTCCAAGTTCGTCGACAGCCACGACCCGGCCGTCCTCCGTCACGACACACCCTTGCCACCGGGGCTGACCGCCGAATTGCTCTACGACGTCTGCTGGCGCCTTGATGGTTTTCCGCGCCATCTCGGGATTCATTCCGGGGGAATGGTCATCGCCGATCGCCCTCTCTCCCAGGTGGTGCCGCTCGAATGGGGACGAATGGAAGGACGCTCGGTCTTGCAATGGGACAAGGACGATTGCGCAGCAATTGGCATCGTCAAATTCGATCTGCTCGGTCTGGGGATGCTCAATGCTCTGCACCTCACCGCCGACCTGATCAATGAGATTCATGGCATCGAAGTCGACCTCGCCACCCTCGAGCAGGAACCGGCCATCTACGAGATGTTGACCAAGGCCGACACAGTGGGTCTTTTCCAGGTGGAGTCGCGGGCGCAGATGGCGACTCTGCCCCGCATGAAGCCCACCACCTTCTACGACCTGGCGGTCGAGGTGGCCTTGATTCGCCCGGGACCGATCCAAGGGCAATCGGTTCATCCCTATCTCCGCCGTCGGAGTGGTGAAGAGCCGATTCGCTTTCCACATCCCTTGACCAAGCCCATCCTCGAGAAGACTCTCGGGGTCCCGATCTTCCAGGAGCAATTGATGGAACTGGCACGGGTGTGTGCCGGTTTCGATGGCGGTCAGTCGGATCGGCTCCGCCAAGCGATGACCCACAAGCGGTCCGAGCAAGCAATGGAAAGGCTTCGGGAGGAAGTGTTTCTAGGGATGGCGGGAAGGGGTGTGGTCGGTGAGGCTGCCGAAGAGATCTGGGAAAAGTTGCAGGGGTTCGCCCACTTTGGCTTTCCCGAGAGCCATTCGGTCAGCTTCGCCTACATCGTCTATATGTCGGCCTGGTTGAAATATCACTGGCCCGCCGAGACCCTGGCCGGGTTGCTCAATGCCCAGCCGATGGGTTTCTATAGCCCCAACAGCCTCGTCCAGGATGCCCGCCGCCACGGGGTGGAAACCCTCTCTCCGTGTGTCAATCGTTCCTATCACGATTGCACCATCGAAGCCTGGGAGGCCGATCCCGACGATGTCGTGACTTATTACGGAGCGTCGTGGAGGCGGGGGAGGGGAGCGCTCTCCGATCCCCTGCGCCCGGCGGTGGCGGTCCGCCTCGGCCTCAGATACGTCCGCAACCTGGGCATGAAGGAGATCGATAGGATCGAAGCAGCCCGCCAGATCGGAGGACGCTTTCGGAATCCCGAAGACCTGGCCTTTCGCACAGGCTTGTCCGTCTCGGCCCTCGAGGGGCTGGCCGCCAGCGGGGCTCTGGCTGACCTCGGGATCGAGCGCCGCCAGGGGCTGTGGGCGGCTGGGCCCTTGTCAGAAATCGACCCTGGTCGCCTTCCGCTCTCTCCCGGCACCGAGGCCCCTTCCCTTCTCGCCATGGATATCGAAGAAGAGCATCGGGCCGACCTTTGGTCGACGGGAGTTTCGCCGACTCATCCCATTCAATTCATCCGCTCCCAGCTCCAAGCAGAAGGCTGTTTGACGGTGATGGAAGCCCTGGAGTTGAAACGCAACGGCAAGGTCGCCGAAGTGGGTGGGGTGATAACTCATCGCCAGCATCCCGGTACGGCCATGGGAGTTGTCTTTTTCAATCTGGAAGACGAAACCGGGATGTTGAACGTGGTGGTGCTCCCCGAGGTGTGGACCCGCAATCGCGAAGTAGCTCGCAAGCGCCCGGCGATGGTCATCGGAGGTCGTCTGGAATATCGCGACGGCGTGACCAACCTGGTCGCCCAGAGCTTTCGGCCTTTGGGGGTGACGACCCTCAAGTCGCGCGATTTCCGCTAGGAGCAGCTCCAGTAACCCCAGCCAGGACCCTGATAGACAATGTGTGCGGCAACGGCCACGTTGAGGCCGGGATCGAAGGGATCGGCGCCACCAAGACCCATGGCTTCGGTGGTGGCGTTCCAGTCCGAGGGGGCGATCTGAAACAATCCCAACAAACCCAGATCGGGGTTGACCAGGTCGACATCGAAACGGGAGAGACACCAAGCCAGCCGGACTGCCTTGTTGACATCGCTCGAGGCGAAGTTGTCCTCAATGAGGCTGCGGAGGGCGACTGAGTCGAGCCATCCGGTGTTCAACTCGAGAGAAGTAGTGGAACGAGCGGTCACCGCCGCCGCCGTGGTCGGGGGCGCGGCCACCTCGGGAGCGGCGGCCTTGGTACCCGCCATCGCCAGCCAACCCTGGGCAGACACAGCACCGGCGGCCTCACCCCAGAGGACTTGGCCTTGGGTGACCGACGGGGTCGACGGCGGCGTCCCGGCGTTGAACGCGGCAAAGCCGGCGATGGCAAGAAGAATCACCGCCGACCACCCGGCCACGTACAAGAACCGATGGAAACTCATGACTCCGCCCCGGACAGGCCATCCAACTGCCTGTCCGATTGCTGATGAAAATAAACAGGCCGAAAAGTCGGGGGCAAACCGCTATACGGGTGCTTTTCGCGCTCCGAGAACGTCGATCACTAACCCCCAACTAGTACTTGAGGGTTCCAGCATGTCGAAGTGTCCACCGTCGGATTCGAGAAGTTCGACGGCACTTTGCTGTCGAGCGGACGCCTCGGCATAGGCTCGAATCGGATCGATCGGAACCAGGCGATCGAAAGGGCTGGCGACTAGCACCGCCCTTCCCGCCCGGGGCAGTCGATGGGCGGGCGAGTACTCCGAGGGGTTGGGGAGGGGTTCGGTGAGAAGGCGAGAGAAGGTGTCTCCGGCCACGCCTTCCGCGCGGGCCCCGACCAGGTCGCAAAAGGGGGCGAGGGCGATGGTGAGCCCCGGGTGTTGCGCCCAGAGGGCCATTGTGGCCCCCGCCGAATGTCCCAACAAGATCACCTGATCGGCCGAAAACCCCGTCAAATCAGCGATTTTTCGCAGAGCCGTGGCTACGTCGGCGAAGCTCTCCGGGAAGCCCCCGCCGAGTCCGAGGCGGCGATACTCGACGTTGAAGGTGCCAATGCCTCGGCGCCAGAGGTCGATGGCGAGGGACTCGGTGATGTCGGCGGTCCACTCATGACGCCACAGCCCCCCGTGGAGGAGAACCACCAAGTGCGATGCCCCCTCCACCATCCGCAGATCACCCACCTGATCGGGCAGCGGACCGTAAGCGAGCGGTTCGCTGGGGGCCGCAACTCGGTTCACTAAGTGGCGAAGGGCCCATCGATACCCATAGACGCCACGGCCGTAAATTCGCTGAACTCCCTCGATCACCGAACGTCGCCGCCAGGGTTCTCGCTCGAGAATATTGCTGATATGAACCTCCACAACAGGTATAGAGATGGCAGCGACAGCGTCGCCCAAACTGCGCGAGTAGTGGGTGAGAGCGCCGGGGTTGAGGACGATTCCGTCAAAGCCGCCCTCCGCCCCGGTCAGCGCCTCCACGATGTCACCCTCGCGGTTGGACTGGAACATGCTGACCTCGATTGAGAGACGGGCGGCGAACTGGGAGAGGTCTCGCTCCAGGTCGGGAAGGGTCGTCGACCCATAAATTTCGGGTTCTCTAGTGCCCAGACGGTCGAGATGAGGTCCGTTGATCACCAAGTACCGCGGCATCACCGCGATGTTAGGAAGCGGATGCCGGCCGCCTTCTTCGCCGGTGCACGCTCGCCGATGAAGAAACAGGTCATCGAGAAAGCGCTGCTTCGGTGGCAAAATTGCCCTGATGCGCCGCCTCTTTGTCGTTTTCTTGATCGTGACCGCCTGTGGCGAGGCGCCGCTCTCCGGGGTGGGGGGACGATCTTCGGACTGGATCCGCGAGCCCACCATCGCCACCACCGACACGACCGCTTCCGATGGCCCTTCGCTTGCCTCGGTGCATCGGACCGAGTGGTTCAACGGCGACCTGGCCCCGGTGGGAGGGACGACACCGGCCGAGATCATCGCCGGCGTTTACACCAGGGCGGGCTCGAGCGATCCTTTCGTCCAGGCGACCCCGGCTGAGATCGCGGCCGCGCTGCCGGGCGTCGAGTTCCCCAGTCAGGTTCCACCCGAGGTGCGATACATCACGAGCCAGCTGGTGTACGACCTTTCCCAGCTGACCCTCGCCACCGACCAGGTGGCTGCGTTCGGGCTCTGGTCGGTCGAGCCCTATACCCGCTCGCGATCAGTCGGCCAACAAGCGGTGTTGACAGTCGTGAACGATCCCGAGGGTCTGGCTGCGATCTCTTCGGGACAGTCGGACACCAGCTGTGCCCGTTATATCGATCGGCAGGCTCAATGCGCTGTGCGAACGGTGCGAGATCGACCGGCTTGGGAGCTGGTGGACAATCTGGGGGTGACTTTGATCTGGTTCTCGGAGACCTATCGATACGAGCTCTTCCTCCGCTCAGGTGTGAATCGATCCCTGGTCCAGGAGATGGCCGAATCTGCTCGCCCCCTTTCGGCGCTTTCCTTCTGACCGATGTTTCCCGGCCACGGCTGGAGCTATCTCCGCTTCGATCCCCAGCAAGAAACGAGCGAGCTCAACCGCGAGCTCCTAACCAGGGTCTGGCACTACGGGCGGCCATATCGGCGCCAGCTAGTCGGCATCATCTTCACGGTTTTTGCAACTGCCATCATCGGCGTTCTCCCGCCGCTTCTCATTCGCCAGCTCATCGACGTGGCGTTGCCGAATCGGGATTTGGGCCTCTTGACCTTGCTGGGCGCGGGGATGGTGCTCTTACCCCTCTTCAACTCCGGCATCGGAGTACTCCAGCGTTGGTGGTCGGCGCGGGCTGGGGAAGGGATCATCTATGACCTCCGTCGTCAGCTCTATGCCCACCTCCAGCGAATGTCGCTGCGCTTCTTCACATCGACTCGAACCGGCGAGTTGATCTCGCGGGTCAATAGCGACGTGGTGGGAGCCCAACAAGCCATCACCGGCACCTTCCTCACGGTCTTTTCCAACCTCGTGTCGGTGAGTGTGATTCTCGTGGTGATGTTGCAGGCAGAGTGGCGGCTGACCTTGCTGGCACTGATGGCGTTACCTCTCTTCGCCTTGCCGGCGCGCCGCGTGGCCCGGATTCTGCGCCGATATACGGATGAGCAGATGGAGAAGAACGCCGCCATGTCGGTCATTCTGCAGGAGACGTTCAACATCTCCGGGGCGCTGCTGGTCAAGTTGTTCGGTCGGGAGCAGCGGGAGGTTGACCGCTACAGCAGTGAGGCGGCGCAAGCGCGCGATCTGGGTGTGAAATCGGCGATGGTGGGGAGATGGTTCTTCGCTACGCTCGGCCTGGTAGGGGCCATTGGGAGCGCGGTCGTTTTCTGGTTCGGCGGCTTCATGGTGATCCGCAACGAGCTCACCGTTGGCACCGTCGTCATGTTTACCGGCCTCCTGGCCCAGCTCTACGGGCCCCTGAGTTCCTTGACCAACAGCCGGGTGGAGCTGGCCACCTCACTCGTGAGCTTTGAGCGGGTATTTGAAGTGCTCGACATGCAATCGGAGCTGATCGAAGGAAATCAGGATCTCTATCCGATCAAAGGCGACATCAGTTTTGACCGCGTGTCGTTCCGTTATCAGTCGGCGGAGCCGATCGGGCTCGAGGCCGTGAAACGCTCCGGCCGCCGGGGAACCTTCGAGGTGGGTTTCGTTCCCCAGCAGGTTTCGACCCGGCCGTGGGCGATCGAAGATGTCAGCTTCGAGATCAAAGCCGGAGAGCTGGTGGCGCTGGTGGGGCCGAGCGGCGCCGGGAAGACGACGATTTCCTATTTGATTCCCCGTCTCTACGACGTCGACTTGGGTGCGATCAGAATCGACGGTCACGATGTCCGCGACTTGACCTTCGACGCCATCGCCCGGGGGATGGGAGTCGTCACTCAAGAGACGTATCTGTTTCACGACACGATCGCCGCCAATCTTCGGTACGCCCGCGAAGACGCCACCGAAGATCAGCTCCAGCAAGCGGCCGAGGCGGCCAACATCGCAGAGTTCGTTAATTCGCTTCCCGACGGATTTGAGACGGTGGTGGGGGAGCGGGGTTATCGATTGTCGGGAGGCGAACGTCAGCGGATGGCCATAGCCCGGGTCATTCTCAAGGATCCGGCGGTGCTCATACTCGACGAAGCCACCTCTCATCTCGACTCTCGGTCCGAGGCCCTGATTCAGGATGCGCTCGAAAAGTTGATGGTGGGTCGCACCTCGGTGGTGATTGCTCACCGGCTCTCCACCATCCTCGCCGCCGATCAGATCCTGGTTCTCGACCACGGCCGATTGGTGGAGAAAGGCACCCATAGTGAATTGATGGCAGGAAGCGGCCTTTATCGCGAGCTTTTCGAGACCCAGTTCCGGGCTGTCGCCAACTAACCGCCGGCGGGATCCCAGTTTGGTTCCAAGCCGGTCAGCACGAAGTCGCCCGTGTCCTCCGTGCGTGTGCCCGGCACCAGCACCAGGGGCACCTGACATCGTTCCATGACTCTTACGGAGATACTCGTCCAAGCCTGCTCGGTAAAGAGGCGACGGGTAGCTCCCATGATGATGGTGTCGATGGCAAGCTCGTGGGCAGTTCTGATGATCGCCTCGGCGGGATCATCCCCCTCCACCAAGCGGATGGTGGCCGTCCGCGAGCGGGCCGCCAGCGCCGATACGAGCGGATCGACGATGCGCCTGCCTCGCTCCTCGAGATAGCGGGCGGCCTTGACCTCGGCCTGCTCGTCTCGCCGAGAGTCATCGTCGAGTAGAGAGCGACGCTCCTCGTCGTCAAGCGAGGCGAGAAAAGTACGGGGCACCTGGATCACGGTCATGACTGTGATCGAGCCCTGGTCGACCAGCAGATCGCAGAAGTTGGCTACCGCAGACGGTGGCAGGACGCCGGTTGTGGCGACTAGCACGTGCACGGATGGGGAGGTTAGGTCGGGACCGGCCCTTACGACCGGCCCGGGCCAGAATGGAGTCGATGGACCCGGCGCTGCTCAACCAGGTAACGTGGATGATTCCCAACGCCCTCGCCTTGATCGGCTCGGCGGCGGGCGAGGAACAGAATGCGATGACGGCCTCATGGATCACGCAGCTATCGATGGAGCCGGTTCTGATCGGAGTCGGGGTCGACAACAAGGCGGTCACCCATCGCCTCATCACCGCGGGCGGTGGATTCAGCGTCAACTTGTGGTCACCGGATGACACCAAGGTCTTCGTCAAGTTCTCGAAGCCGGCGGTATCCGAGAACGGCACCCTCAACGGGAGGCCGGTGCGCACCGCAGTGACCGGTGCTCCCGTCTTTGAGGAGGCAGTGGCTTGGATGGACTGCGCGGTCCGTCAGGCGATTGACCTCGGGACCCACACTCTTTTCATCGGGGAAGTGGTCGGTGCCGAGGTGAACGCTCCCGATAGTCGGGCGGCGGCAATATCGGACACGCGGATGAAGTACGGCGGGGTCAAGCGGGGCGGCCATTAGTTCGTCCGCCCGGCGCAGGTAACGTCGAATTCGATGGAAGTACGTCTGGACGGAAAGGTGGCGGTCGTGACCGGCGGCAGCCGGGGCATCGGTCAAGCCACTGCCGCCTTGATGCTGGCCTCGGGTGCCGAAGGAGTCGTCATCACCAGCCGCAAACCCGACAACCTGGAGCAGGCGAGAAAAGAGCTCGTGGAGACGGGAGCCGAGCCCGATCGGCTAGAGGCAATGGCGGCCCGGGCCGACGACCCAGAGGACGCCCGCCGGACGATCGGGGCCACGATCGACCGCTTCGGATCATGCGACATCCTCGTCAACAACGCCGGCACGAATCCCGCACCGGGGCCATTAGTTACGGTGGACCTTGGAGCCTTGGATAAGACCTGGGCGGTGAACCAGCGGGGACCATTGCTCTGGTGCCAGCAAGCGGTTACCCAGTGGATGGCCGACCATGGGGGGGCAATCGTGAATGTCAGTTCGGTGGGTGGCCTACGGCCGGCGCCCATCCTCGGCGCCTACAACATCTCCAAGGCTGCGCTCGCCCATTTCACTCATCAGCTGGCGATGGAACTGGCACCGGTGGTGCGGGTGAACGCGGTGGCCCCGGGAGTAGTCAAGACCCGCTTGGCCGGATCTCTCTGGGAGGGAAGAGAAGAAGAAGCGAGCAAGGGGCACCCCCTCGGCCGTTTGGGCGAGCCCGACGACATCGCCCGGGCGATCGTCTTCCTGGCCTCCGATGCCGCCAGCTGGATCACCGGTGTCGTCCTCCCGGTTGATGGCGGGGTGTTGGGCGCCTCCGGGAGCGCCATCTCGTGACCCATCCTCGCCCCGATCCCGAGCTGGCCCTGGCTTACCTTGACGGGCTGCGTGATCCTGGTCCGCTCTTTACCGAGGCCCGGCGTCTCCGCGACGAGGGGAAAGGAAAGACGGTCACCTACAGCCGCAAGGTCTTCATACCGCTAACGACCCTCTGTCGGGACCGCTGTACCTACTGCACCTTCGCCCAGCCGCCCGGAGGAGGAGGTATGTACCTGACTCCCGAGGAGGTGTTGGCGGTAGCCCGCGCCGGCAGCCGCCACGGATGCACGGAGGCTCTGTTCACGCTCGGCGATCGCCCCGAGGATCGCTGGCCTCAGGCCCGCGAGTTCCTCGACTCGGTGGGAGCAGACACCACCCTCGATTACGTGGTGGCGATGAACAGGTTGGTCCTAGAGGAGACCGGGCTCTTCCCTCATGCCAATCCCGGTTTGATGTCGTTGACCGAGATGGCCGCGCTCCGGCCCTTCAATCCCTCGATGGGACTGATGCTCGAGAACGTCTCGAGGCGATTGCTGGAACCGGGGATGCCTCATTTCGATTGTCCCGACAAAGACCCCGACTTGCGCATGGAGACGATTGCCAACTCGGGCCGGCTATCCGTTCCGTTCACGACCGGACTATTGATCGGGATAGGCGAGAACAACCGTGAAATCGTCGATTCCATCGTGGCCCTCCAGCGCGCCAGCTCCACCTGGGAATCGATCCAGGAGGTGATAGTCCAGAACTTTCGTGCCAAGGCCAATACTCCGATGAGGCGCCACTCCGAGCCTCTCCCGACTTGGTTTGCAATCGTCGTTGCCGTCGCCCGCTGGTTTTTGGGGCCAACTATGAACGTCCAGGTTCCCCCCAATCTCACCGAGCACTTCGAGCTGTATCTCGACGCCGGGATCAACGACTGGGGAGGAGTGAGCCCGCTCACGATCGACTGGGTCAATCCCGAGCAGCCCTGGCCACATCTGGATGAACTGGCGGCCCGAACTAGCGCAGCCGGATTTCACCTCGCCCCCCGCCTCCCCGTTTACCCCGAATTCATCTCCCCGCGATGGATCGATCCCGGGTTGTTGCCCCGGGTTCGGGAAGCAGCCACAGAGCTCGGCCACCTCGCCGGAGCTGTGGCATGAACATCACTTTTGTCCGCCTCCGTCCGGCCCGAGCGATGACTCCCGCGGCCGCCGAGTCGCGGCGTCGGGAAGGAACGACGGTGGTGGAGCTGGCGGGAGCAGACGGGGCGGCTATAACCGCCTCCCTGGGAGGCGGGCTTCTCCCGGTGGCGATCGGGCATGCCGGTCCTGAGGGCGCCGCCTGGGTACTGCCAGCTGGGACCGGGGTTGAACACGAGCCTGGCTGGAGAATCACCATCGATGCCGGCACCGCCTCCTTCGAGTCGATTCTCGACGAGGTCGCCCGCGTTCAACCCGCGTTTCTTCGCTGCGGAAGGGGCCGCGTGTCTGAGCTCTCGAGGATCACCTCGCTTCCAGGTATCGAGAGCGTTGTCTCGGTCTTCGTTGACGACATCGAGTCGGCGGTGGCGGCCGTCGCCGCCGGGGCAGGCGATCTGCTGCTGCGGGACTGGGATGGAGAACGAATCGGCGATCTTCGCGATGCCCTTTTCCCCCACCAGCTGTTGGAGCGAAGCGCTTTCTCACCCCATCGGCCGATCGACGAAATGCGAGCCCAACTCCCTGCATCGGTTTTTACGGTTTGGCTGGGCCAGGTCGATGGGGGCGGGGTGGTCCGGCCCCGTTGGGAATGGGCTCCCGGCAAGGCCCTGCCCGCCCCGGTCCCGCCCGCCAGGCTCTCGGCGCAATGGATGGATGCCGCGTGGGTGAGTGAGCCGGCAGCGCCAGAATTGAGCAAGGCCGGGGAGCTGCGCCCCATCCTCGAGCGCTCGCTCACCGGGACCTCTCCCACTCGGAACGAAGTCGAGGCTCTCTTCGGCGCCCGAGGCGATCAGGTCGACGCCGTTGCTTACGTCGCCGACGAATTGCGTCGCTTCCAGGTGGGGGACACCGTCACCTACGTGATCAATCGCAATATCAACTACACCAATCAGTGCTATTTCCGGTGCGGCTTCTGCGCCTTCTCGAAGGGCCCTCGCAGTCTCAACCTGCGCGAGGAGCCCTACCTCATTCCGGTCGAGGGGATCGTCGGATTGGCGGTCGAGGCCGCAGAACGGGGAGCCACCGAAGTCACCCTGCAAGGAGGGATCCATCCCCAGTTCACGGGTGACTTTTACGCCGAGATCGTGGAGTCGATCAAGGCCCGCCTCCCGGAGATGCACATTCACGGCTTTACCCCCCTCGAGATCTGGCAGGGCGCCGAGACCCTCGGTGTGTCCGTCCGCAGCTTCCTCGAGAGGCTGGCCGCGGCCGGTCTCGGCAGCTTGCCGGGGACCGCGGCGGAAGTGCTCGACGATTCGGTTCGACGCTTCCTGTGTCCGGACAAGATCCGCACCGCCCAGTGGGCGGAAGTGATGCTCACCGCCCACGAGCTCGGGCTCCGGGCCACCGCCACCCTCATGTTCGGCCATATCGATCACCCCGCCGCCTGGGCCAACCACCTCGAGGTCATCCGTCAGATCCAGCGTCAGACCGGCGGCTTCACCGAATTCGTCCCGCTTCCCTTCGTCCATATGGGGGCGCCCATCTTCCTTCGCGGTCTATCCCGGCCTGGCCCCACGTGGGACGAGGTGGTTCTGGTGCACGCGGTTTCCCGCATCGCCTTCGCGGGTCTGATTCCAAATATCCAGGCCTCATGGGTGAAGCTCGGACTCGACGGAGGTGCCCGCCTGCTCGATGCCGGATGCAACGACCTCGGTGGCACGCTCATGGGTGAGATCATCACCCGCTCGGCAGGGGCGGCTCACGGCCAGGAGGTGAGCCCGGAGGAGTTCGTGGAGACGATCAAGGCGGCCGGTCGTCGCCCCGCTCGGCGCAGCACTACGTATCAGATCCTCGAAGAAGCCGACCTCGACTAGACGTAGGCGAACGGGTATCCGGGTCGTCCGCTCGCCAACCAGTCGGCGAGGGCATCGAGAGTGGAGACGTCGGTGCCCAACGACCTGGCCAGGTGATAGCGGTGATTGAGCACATCGCAATAGGCCTGAATTGGATCCGACACCCCGGCGAGGGCCGTAAGCGTCGACATCATCGGTTCGAACTCTGTCGCCCGCCAGCGAGTGGCCAGCGTCGATTTGGTGGTGGCGCTGTCTGAGTGTCGGGCCGAGAAGTAGTGGACATCGGCGAGGATGGCCTTGGCCTGATTTTCGAGGGCGTCGATTCCGGTGAGGGCCTTGAGCCGGTTGGTGTGGAAGTTGCGATTCCCGACTCTGACCTTGATGATCATCTCCGAGGTGTCATCGAGGGATGGCAGCAGGTCGACCTCTTCGACGTCGAAGCCGAGGCGGTTCAAACGCTCGACTCTCTCAGTGACGCGAAATCGCTCGTCGACTCTGATTCTCGTCGTCTGGCCAAGCTCTGCCCAGAGATTCTCATAGCGCAAGGCAATGTCATAGCCAAGTTCGAGGTCCGCTTGATCCAGGTCGGCTCCCGCCTCGGCGGCAATGTCGGCCATCCCTCCTGCCACGTTCTCGATCATGATCTCGAGGTCCTCGGCCCTCTGCCCATCGGTGAGGTCCTCCTCGTACATGCGAGCCGTTTCGGCATCGACCATGACCGTTTCGATTGCCTCGGCGTCGAAGCGGTAAAGCACGTTGGAGAGGCTGCAGTCACCCCAGAAGCACCCCGCCAGGTGCAACTCGACCAAGAGGCCCGCGAACGCGTCGAGCAGTTGACTGCGTCGGGCACCGAAGCCGGGGCCGGCCAGCATCTCCCGATAAGAAAATGAGAAGGGTTCGTAGGCGGTGATCAGAGCCGCCGAGTGCTCCGACGTGCGATCAGGAGCACGGTTGTCGACGATGCCGACCGCGTGCACGGCCGGTGCCCCCACCGCCTCCAGCGACCGCAAAACCGCATAATCGTTGTGGGCCAGGGCGGTGGAGAGTTCTTTCACGACGTAGGTGCCTTCCGGGAAGGAGAGGAAACGGACCTCGTGGCGGCTGATCCCCTTGGGAAGGTCGAGGAGGATCGGAAGGTCCCAATCCGCAATCGAGGACGACCAGGGAAGGTCGAGGAACAGGGGATGGCCCGGGCGGATCGTGAGTTGGGGGGCCACCGATACATTCTGTGGCGCGAGCGGCGGTGGTGGCAAACGAGGCGGACCAGGATTGGCTGGCTCCGGCGATGGGTAACGGAACCCCGATGCATTTCGACCTGCACGGGCCATGACGCGAGAAAAACAAGTCACGGATGAGAACGGGCTCCAGGCCTGGCTCTACGACGTCAGCGGCGACGACGCCCCCACGCGCATCAGCGACCTCGATCCAACCCGAATCAACGATGGCCAAATTCTTTGGATCGACGCGAACATCAAGGAGGCGGATGCCGCCTCGGTGCTGAAGGTGCTGGGGATCGAAGGTCAGCTCGACTTGGACACGGTCACCATGAGGCCCGGCCTCGTCGCCCATGAGGGCTTTGCACAGATCAGCATCCTCTCGGCCCGAGAAGACCTGGTCGACTCCGTCCCGGTGATGCTCCACTGTCTGGTCGGCAATAACTGGATCGCCACACTGCATGATGGGGAGCTGAATCTCGTCGACGAATTCAACGAACCCCTCGCCCGCGACACCCGCCTCGGAGAGCTCACTTCTTCGTCATTTCTCGCCCTGGTGTTCGATTGGCATCTCAACGGATATTTCCGCGAGATCGAGGCGGTGCAGGAAGGGATCGATCGAGTCGACGAGCTGTTGTTGAGGCCAGGACCAAAGCCACAGTTGATCGACCGCTTGTTCCATCTTCGGAGGCGTGTCACCAGGCTGCGGAAGGCGTTGAGTCCCCATCGCGATGTGTTCGTGCCTCTGAGCAATCCCAACTCGGAGTTGCTCCCGTCGCCGGCGGCGGCGCCTGATTTTCGCCGCTTGCTACAGCGACTGGAACACGCCCTGGAGGAGGTGAACACGACCCGTGAGATGATCGCGGTCTCCTTCGATATACACATGACTGAGATAGCGCAGAACACCAACGACATCATGAAACGGCTCACCCTGGCGTCGGTGCTGTTGTTGCCGGCGGTGCTGCTGGCCGGGATCATGGGCATGAACTTCAAGATCGAGTTTTTTGCAGATCCGTCTATGTTCTGGGTGACCATCTTTGCGATGGCCTTCCTGGCGGTTTGCACCCTGGTCTATGCCAGATATCGAAAGTGGCTGTGAGCCCTCAGCCGCGATAAGCGAGGCCCTGTGGGGCGGGCACGAAACCCCACTCAGTGAGCGCGGAGCCAAACGGCGCCGATTGTGCAGGATGATCGTCGATTCGTTCGATCCGCATCCGTCGCTGTCGTCCCGCAATCGCCGCTACTTCGCGGGCGATCTCGCCGTAAGAATCCATGCCCTCGGTTAGCAAGGCGAGACGGCGACCGCCCCGATCGAGGTAGGCGAGCAGTTGGCCATCGCCCAGGACCACATAGGCTCCCGCCGCCCGCTGGAATCGAACCTCTCGCTCCGGCCAAGGAAGCGCAGCCCCGTAGGGATTGGCTGGGTCGGTGGCGGCCAGGCCGAGGACCCGGGATCGATCGTCTCCCCGGAGGCGGTCAACGGCTCCCGGCAGGGCGAACTGAGCCCCTCCCAGACCTTCGATGAAATAGCCCCTTCGCACTTTGCCGATCTCCTCCATCTTGGAGAGAACCGGATAGAGGCGCGTATATCCGCCGGGAACGCCTTCGGAACCGACGTGAGCCCGGGTGAGGACCCCGTAGCGGTTGAGAAGAACATTGGCCCATGTGGTGGCGGCTGCGGTGGGGTCTGGTTCGGCGACCGGGAGAAGTGACCAACGGCCGCCGGCGTGGGCGGGAAAGGACGAGGCCAGGGGGCGGCGGCTTGGTGCCCGCCGCCCGCCTCGACTTTGCACGTAAGCGCGGACCGGCGCCAGGCTGTCATTGGTGACCAGTCCTGCCCACACCAGATCCCAGAGATCCTCGAGCAACTGGTCGGGGTCTGAGCCCACCGACTGGTAGATGTCGTAAAAGAAGGAGGCGCCGTTGCTTCCCAGGAAGTTGCGGAGATCGTCATGAGCGCGGTCTTCTGCCAAGGTCGCCTCCACCGGGAACCAGAGTTGGCCGTAGTCCTGGCGCCGATATATCGCCAGTTTCCCGTCACGTCCTCCCAGGGTGCCCCGCCCGGCCCAAAGAACCTCGCCGTCCATCAAAAGGCGGTCGAGGAGAGCGGGAGCCTCGGCCACTCGGGCCGCCAGGATCTCCCGCTCCCACACCGAAGCAGCGGCTTCATATCCCTGCAGTTGGGTCACAACGTCGGCGAGGACGTCGATTCGAGCCGGCCTTCTGTTGCCTGCTCCCTGCCAGGCCGGCGTGAACCTGCCGAGAGAGGCCGGTTCGGTCGGCTCGATCTCGTGTCGAAGCACGGCCAGAGACCGCCGCTTGATTCGTCGCAGCACCTCGTTGTCGACCCATCCCTCGCCGTGATGAAACGATCCCTTGAGAACCCTTCCTTGCTCGGCCAAGAGACGCAGCGAGCTCTCCACTACGGCAGTGGGAAGACCGAGTGCGGAAGCGACCTGGGCAGGCTGGAAGGGTCCGTGAGTACGGGCGTAGCGACCGACGAGATCGCCCAAAGGATCTGGCACCGGTTGCAGAAATGCGGCCGGGGTTCCCGGAGGCGGGGGTATGCCGAGTCCGTCGCGTAACCGCGAAATATCCTCGGAGGCGGCGTAGCACTGGCGTTCGGCGACGCGGACTCCCACCATCTTCCCGGCTCGCAGCAACTCCTCGAATGACGCGGAGAAATCCGACAGATCGCTTCGCACCTCGATGTCGTCCTTGCTCAGCGGACCGAGGTCGCGGAGGAGATCGACCACTCCATCCGCGCTCGTTGCCCGCCTTTCTGGAGTGAGGTGCTGGAGCTCGAGCTCGACCATGGCCACCACGTCCGGCGAGATCAGATCGGCTAGCTCACCTTCACCGAGAAGGCTGGCAAGGAGGTTGCGGTCGAGAGTGAGGGCCGCTGCCCTCCGTTCGGCGAGTGGAGTGTCGGCCTCATAGAGAAATGCGGCCACGAAGGCGAAGAGAAGCGAGGAGGCAAAGGGCGAGGGATGCGTGGTCTCGACCTCGACCATCCGCAGCTTGCGCGCCCGAAGATCGGAGAGGACCTCCGTGAGGGCCGGCAGGTCGAAGTCCTGGGTCAGGATCTCGCGATAAGTCTCGAGCATGATGGGGAACGAGCCGAACTGACGGGCCACCAAGAGAAGGTCGGCCGCGCGGCGGCGCTGTTGCCAGAGCGGGGTGCGAGTACCCGGCCGCCGCCGCGGAAGCAGCAACGCCCGCCCGGCCGCCTCGCGAAACCGGGCTCCAAAGAGCGCGGTGTCGGCCAGATGCTCCTCGAGCAGTTCCCGCACTTCTTCGGGCTCGAGAGTCAGCTCCGCCAAACCGGGAACCTCGTCGCTGTCGGGGAAGCGGAAGGCGATTCCATCGTCCGCCCAGATCACGTCCACGTCGGTTCCGAATCGGCCGCGCAATTTTTGAGTGAGCGCCATCGCCCAAGGAGCATGGATACGAGCGCCGAGAGGGGAGAGCAACGCCACCCGCCAGTCGCCAATCTCATCCCGAAAACGCTCGAGCACCAGCGTCTGATCGGTGGGGAGCAGCCCGGTCGCCTCCTTTTCCTCGGCCAGGTAGGCCGCGAGATTGGTGGCGGCGAGTTCGTCGAGGTTGTAGTCGGCCATGAGCGGTCCGCTGGGGTCAGAGAGCCGGCCCATTTCGCGCACGAAGCGCCCGATACGACGCCCGGTGGCAAGCGACCGGCCTTGCACATCGCCCTTCCAGAACGGAAGCCGGGCTCCGGCGGCGCCGGGGTCGGGGACCACCTCCACTCGCTCGGGACCGATCTCTGAAACCCTCCAGGTGCTGGCGCCGAGGACGATGGCATCGCCCACCCGCGATTCGTAGACCATCTCCTCGTCGAGCTCGCCTACCCGGCTTCCGTCGGGGAGGACAACGCGAAAGA
>JAICGW010000022.1 GCA_025922945.1 Acidimicrobiia bacterium
ATTTCGGTCTCGTCCGCGCTGATTCCCTTCCTCGAGCATGACGACGCCAACCGCGCCCTGATGGGTTCCAATATGCAGCGTCAGGCGGTGCCGTTGCTCCGCTCCGATGCTCCTCTCGTGGGGACGGGAGTCGAAGGCCGCGCCGCCTTGGACTCAGGCGACATGGTTGTGTCGACGGTGACCGGCGACGTCATCGAGGTCACCGGTGAGCACATCATCGTGAAGGATCGCGACAACCGGAAGCACACCTTCAGGCTGGCCAAATTCGACCGTTCGAATCAAGGCACCTGCATCAACCAGAAGCCCCTGGTGCGGGAGGGAGACAAGGTCAAGGCGGGGGAGGTCCTCGCCGACGGTCCCTCCACCGACCAGGGCGAACTCGCCCTCGGTCGCAACCTGCTGGTGGCCTTCATGCCCTGGCAGGGTCACAACTTCGAGGACGCCATCATCATCTCCGAGCGCCTGGTGAAGGACGATCTGCTCACTTCGATCCACATCGAAGAGCACGAGATCGATGCCCGCGATACCAAGCTCGGGGCCGAGGAGATCACCCGCGACATCCCCAACGTCGCCGAGGAGATCCTCGCCAACCTCGACGAGGACGGGATCATCCGCATCGGGGCCGAGGTGGGGCCGGGCGATTACCTGGTAGGGAAAGTCACCCCCAAGGGCGAGACCGAGCTGACTCCGGAAGAAAGGCTCCTCCGGGCGATCTTCGGAGAGAAGGCGCGAGAAGTGCGCGACACGTCTCTGAAGGTCCCTCACGGCGAGTCGGGCAAGGTCACGTCCGTCAAGGTGTTCAAGCGGTCCGAGGGCTTCGAGCTTCCGCCCGGCGTCAACGAGCTGGTCCGGGTCTACGTCGCCCAGAGTCGCAAGATCTCCGAAGGCGACAAGCTGGCCGGGCGCCATGGCAACAAGGGCGTCATCTCCAAGATCCTCCCGGAAGAGGATATGCCGTTCCTCGAGGACGGCACCCCGGTCGACATAATCCTCTCGCCACTCGGTGTCCCGTCCCGAATGAACCTCGGTCAGGTGCTGGAGACGCACCTTGGCTGGGCGGCCGCGGCCGGTTGGAAACCGTTCCGCTCCGACAGCCCTGCCTCGGGCGGAACCGAGGGGTGGACCAAGGTCGCCACCCCGGTATTTGACGGCGCCCGCGAAGAGGAGCTGGCGGCAGTGCTGGCCAATTCGCTTCCCAATCGGGACGGCGTACAGCTGGTCGGCGAGTCCGGCAAGGCTGTGCTCTACGACGGCCGCAGCGGGGATCCTTTCGATACTCCGATCACGGTCGGCTTCATCTACATGTTGAAGCTGGTCCACCTGGTCGACGACAAGATCCACGCCCGCTCGACCGGCCCCTACTCGATGATCACCCAGCAGCCCCTGGGAGGGAAAGCGCAGTTTGGAGGCCAGCGCTTTGGCGAGATGGAGGTCTGGGCCCTCGAGGCTTACGGCGCCGCCTACGCCCTCCAGGAACTGCTCACGATCAAGTCCGACGATGTTCAGGGCCGGGTCAAGGTCTACGAGGCGATCGTCAAGGGCGACAACATTCCCGAACCGGGCGTCCCGGAGTCCTTCCGGGTGCTGGTGAAGGAGATGCAGAGCCTCTGCCTGAATGTCGAAATGCTGGCCGCGGGCGAAGAGGTTGAACTGCGTGATCTCGACGACGACTTCCGTCCCTCTGAATCACTCAACATCGACCTCTCCCGGCCTGAGCGCCCGGAAGCCGATTGATTCAGACATCAGATTCCACATTTTTCAGCGACATCAGATATCAGAGCAGGAGAAGTAATTGGCAAATCAGGTCTTTGACGAACTGAAGATTGGCCTCGCCTCGAGCGACCAAATTCGCGCTTGGTCGTTCGGGGAGGTCAAGAAGCCGGAAACGATCAACTACCGCACCCTCCGTCCGGAGAAGGAGGGGCTCTTCGACGAGCGCATCTTTGGTCCTCAGCGGGACTGGGAGTGCTACTGCGGGAAGTACAAGCGAATTCGCTACAAGGGAATCATCTGCGAGCGCTGTGGCGTCGAGGTCACCCGCTCGAAGGTTCGCCGCGAACGCATGGGCCATATCGAATTGGCGGCTCCGGTCACCCACATCTGGTTCTTCAAGGGCGTGCCGAGCCGACTCGGATATCTGCTCGACATGTCACCGAAGGAACTCGAGAAGGTGATCTACTTCGCCGCCTACCTGATCACCGACGTCGACCACGACAAGCGCCACAAAGACCTCTCTGAGCTCGAGGAAAACCTGCAGGCGGAGAAGCAGGTGATTCAGGACGAGTTCGACCAGTGGAAGCAACAGCGTCTCGAGCGCCTCGAGGTCGAGCTCTCGCAGATGGAAGAGGGCGGCGCCAAGGGCCAGGAGATCTCCGCTCGCCGGCGTGAGGTCGAAAAGGAGATGCGCGAGCGAGAAGAGCGCGCCAAGCGCGAGATCGAGCTGATCCAGGATGCCTTCGACATCTTCGGGAAGATGGAGCCGAAGACCCTGGTCGAGTCCGAGCCACTCTGGCGGGCGATCTCAGATCGCTACGACCAATACTTCAAGGGCGGGATGGGGGCCGAGTCGGTGAAGAACCTTCTCGACCACCTCAATCTCGACGATGAGCTGGCCAAGCTTCAGCAAGACCTGGCTGCCAACTCTGCCCAGAAGCGGCAGCGGGCGACCCAGCGGATCAAAGTCGTAAGGCCCTTCTGGGAAAGTAAGAACCGGCCGCGCGACCTGATCCTCGAGACGGTCCCAGTGATCCCGCCGGACCTGCGTCCGATGGTCCAACTGGACGGTGGCCGCTTCGCCACCTCCGATCTCAATGACCTCTATCGAAGAGTCATCAACCGCAACAACCGGTTGAAGAGGCTGCTCGACCTCGGCGCCCCCGAGATCATCGTCAACAACGAGAAGCGCATGCTGCAGGAAGCCGTCGATGCCCTTTTCGACAACGGCCGGCGGGGACGGGCGGTGACGGGACCGGGCAATCGCGCCCTGAAATCGCTCTCCGACATGTTGAAGGGAAAGCAAGGACGGTTCCGACAGAATTTGCTCGGGAAGCGAGTCGATTACTCGGGCCGCTCGGTCATCGTTGTGGGCCCCCAGCTCCAGCTGAACCAGTGCGGGCTTCCCAAAGTGATGGCCCTCGAACTCTTCAAGCCGTTCGTGATGAAGCGGCTGGCCGAAAAGGGCCACGCCCAGAACATCAAATCGGCCAAGAGGATGGTGGAGCGGCAACGGCCCCAGGTTTGGGACGTTCTCTCCGAGGTCATCCAGGAGCATCCGGTTTTGCTCAACCGTGCGCCGACCTTGCACCGTCTCGGCATCCAAGCTTTCGAACCGGTCCTCGTCGAGGGCAAGGCGATCCAGATTCACCCTCTGGTTTGTGAGGCTTTCAACGCCGACTTCGACGGTGACCAGATGGCAGTCCACCTCCCGCTCTCCGCTGAGGCGCAGGCCGAGGCGAGGGTGCTGATGATGTCCACCAACAATGTCCTGCGCCCGTCGAACGGCCGGCCGGTCATCACCCCATCCCAGGACATGGTGATCGGGATGTATTACCTGTCGGAGTCCGTCACGGGCACCGGTAAGCCGCGCGTCTTCGGGACGGTGGAGGAAGCCAGCATGGCCTATGACCTCGGACAGCTGGGTCTCCACACGCCGATCAAGCTTCGGGTCGGAGAGCGCGCCGGTACTCCCGAGCGACACGAGCAGTTCAAGACCGCGCTGCGGGGGCTGATCACCGACGAGCCGGTTGACGGGACGAAGCTCTTCGAAACCACGCTGGGTCGGGCATTCGTCAACTCGGCCTTTCCGGTCGACTTCCCGTACATCAACTCAGCGCTCTCGAAGGGCGACATCGGTCGGTTGATCGAGGTCGTGATCGAGCACTACCCCCGTTCGGACGTGGCGACGACTCTCGATGCCATCAAGGATCTCGGCTTCCGCTATGCCACCAAGGCCGGCCTCACCATCGGCTTGGAGGATGTGAAGACGCCGGGGAACAAGGCGGAGATTCTCTCCGGGTACGAAATCATGGCCGACAAGGTGCAACAGCAGTTCCTCAAGGGCGTCATGACCGAAGAGGAGCGGCGTCAGGAACTGATCGAGATTTGGACCAGGGCCACCGACGACGTCAAGGACGCGATGGAGGCGAACCTCAAGTCCGAGAAGTTCAACCCGCTCGACATGATGGTCGGATCCGGTGCCCGCGGGAACATGTTGCAGGTGCGCCAGATCGCTGGAATGCGAGGATTGGTGGCCAACCCCAAGGGCGACATCATTCCCCGGCCGATCGTGTCGAACTTCCGGGAAGGTCTCTCCGTTCTCGAGTACTTCATCTCCACCCACGGCGTGCGCAAGGGTCTGGCCGACACCGCCCTGCGAACGGCCGACTCGGGCTACTTGACCCGTCGCCTGGTTGATGTCAGCCAGGAAGTGATCATCAAGCAGCCCGACTGCGAGACGGACAAGAGCATTCGGGTGGCGACCAACGACGAGCGGGGCCGTCCGATCCGGAATCTTCGTTCTCGGGTCTTCGGCCGGGTGCTGTCCGACGACGTCAAGGTCGACCGCAAGATCGTTGAGGGTGACGACGTGAAGCTCTCGGCCGGAACCCTTCTGGGGACGAGAGAGATGCAGTTGATCTCGGCGACCCCTGGAATCACCGAGTTGCGGGTCCGTTCACCGCTCACCTGTGAAGCTCCCCTCGGGGTGTGCCAGCAGTGCTACGGCCTCTCCCTCGCCACTGGAAAGCCGGTCGAACTAGGAGAAGCGGTCGGGATCATGGCCGCGCAGTCCATCGGCGAGCCGGGAACCCAGCTCACGATGCGGACCTTCCATACTGGCGGCGTTGCCGGTGAGGACATCACCCATGGCTTGCCGAGGGTGGTCGAGCTTTTCGAAGCGCGCACTCCCAAGGGGAAAGCGGTGCTGGCCGAGGTCGGGGGACCGATCCAGATCATCGACGATGACGAAGGCAAGCGGGTTGTGGTCGACGCCAAGGAGGGCGAGGCCACCTACGGGGTCTCCCGTCGGGCTCGGCTTCGCATCGCCGATGGCGACGTGATCGAGGCCGGGACCCAGCTCACTGAAGGTCCGTTGGATCCGAAGGAGGTCCTCGAGGTGCGCGGGGTCCGGGCGGCTCAGCAATATCTGGTCGACCAGGTGCAGGAGGTGTACCGGTCTCAGGGCGTGGAGATCCACGACAAGCACATCGAGTTGATCGTTCGCCAGATGCTGCGCCGGATCAGGGTGGTGAACCCCGGCGACTCCGAGTTCATGCCGGCCGAGCTGGTCGATGAGCGCGATTTCCGCGATGCCAACCGGCGTCTCCTCGAGGACGAGAAGCAGCCGGCAGAGGGCCGGACCGAGCTGATGGGGATCACCAAGGCCTCGCTGGCCACCGACTCCTGGCTCTCGGCGGCCTCCTTCCAGGAGACCACGCGGGTGCTGACCGACGCCGCCATCTTTGGCAAGTCGGACTACATGCGAGGGCTGAAGGAGAACGTGATCATCGGTCGCTTGATCCCGGCCGGGACCGGCGCCGCTGACTACCAGTCGCTCCAGCCCAACCTGCCAGGGGCCACGACGGTCGAATCGCTCGGATGGCAGTTCGGGCCCCGGGAGCGAGAATGGACCGCCGAAGAGGCAGCCAACTGGCTTCGGGCCGGCGGCAATTCCGGCGATGAGTTCGACCTAGGAGTCGATTTCGAAGAAGGCGACGAGGACGAATAACGATCTGACCATCGTCCCGGTCACCCCCGGGCGATGGTCGGATCTGGAAACCCTCTTCGGACCCAACGGGGCCTATTCGAACTGCTGGTGCACCTGGTGGATCCTCACCGGCAAGGAGTTCTCAGAAGCGCTTCCGAAGGAACGTCGAGCGCTGCTTACCGAGTTAGTCGCCCAAGGTCGCAAGCCGGGCCTCCTTGCGTACCGCGATCGCCAACCCGTCGGCTGGTGCGCCGTGGGCCCACGGCAGCGGTACACCCGGATGATGTCGGCGCGATCACAGGTTTATCGCCCGGTTGACGATGCCCAGGGCAACTGGGTCATCAACTGCTTCTACATCGACCGACTCCATCGCGGAACCGGGGTGGCCACGGAACTGCTGGAGGCGGCCATTTCCTTTGCCCGCAAGTCGGGGGCGAGGACGATCGATGGCTATCCACTGCTCGACGACAGCCACGGCTCCGCTTCCCTCTATGTCGGAACCTACTCGATGTTCCACAACGCCGGGTTCGTCGAGATCTCGCGGGTGCGCGACCGTCCGCTGATGCGACTTCGGCTAACGGGTGAGGGCTGAGGCGAGCGAATTGCGGGCGACCGTCGCCAACTGGTCCCGACTGAGCTTGAGGGCTTCGGCGACCTGGACGTAGTTGTCCCCCACATAGCCTCCAAAGTACGCGGGGTCGTCCGAGTTGATCGACACGTTGAGGCCGAGCTCGAGCATACGGGGAAGGGGATGCCGGTCCAACGAAGGCACCACTTGTAGTCGCTCGTTTGAAAGCGGGCAGACCGTGATCGGGGTCTGCTCATCGCGGAGTCTCTTCACCAGGTCAGGGTCTTCGAGCGAGCGCACGCCGTGGTCAATTCGCTCGGCTCCGAGGAGGTCGAGCGCCTGCCAGACATATTCGGGGGGACCTTCCTCGCCGGCGTGAGCCACAGTGCGCAAGCCCATGCTCCTGGCGCGGGCGAAGGCACTCTTGAACATCTCCGGCGGAAAACCGACCTCGGAGGAGTCGAGGCCGACGGCCAGGATCTGGTCGAGATGGGGCTCGGCCAAATCGAGAGTACGCAACGCGTCTTCTTCGGGGAGATGGCGAAGAAAGCACAGGATCAGGGCGGAGTCGACCTCGCCAGCGAATTTTCGCTGGGCCGAGAGAAAGCCGGCCATGAAGGTGGCGAAAGCAACTCCCCGACTCAGATGGGTCTGAGGGTCGAAGAAGATCTCGGCCCGGGTGACACCGTCGGCGGCGGCCCTTCGGAGATAGGCCGACATGAGATCGGAGAAGTCCTCTTCCGTCTGCAGGACGGCCGCCCCCTGGTAAAGGATATCGAGGAAGGATTGGAGGTCGGAGAACTCGTAAGCCCGGCGAGCGTCTCCCACGCTCGCGTACGGCAACTCGACCTGGTTGCGGGCGGCGAGGGCGAACATCAGCTCGGGCTCGAGGGTCCCTTCGATGTGGACGTGCAGCTCGGCCTTCGGCAGGGCCCGTACGAAATCACCGATTCCCTCTGGCATGCCGGGACGGTAGCGCCGCCCTTGTCTCTGTGAAGTTCTGCGCGGCTCAGACCCGCGTAGACCTTCACAGAGGGTTGGCGGTCAGGCCGGCGAGGACGCGGGAAGGCGTCAGGGGGAGTTGGTGAAACCAAACCCCGGTGGCGTCGTGAAGGGCGGCGACCACCGCCGCCGCATAGGGAACGAGAGGCATCTCCGCCATCCCTCGTACCCCCCAGGGCCCGCGGGGGTCGGGGTGTTCGAGGAGGATCGTGCGTATCTCGGCGGGGATGTCATCGATGCCAGGGATGAGATAGGCCGACAGGCGAGGATTGGTGATGCGGGCGTCCTTCACCTGCAGGTCCTCGGTGATGGCGTAACCGTGCGCCTGCACGATCGCTCCCTCCACCTGTCCCTCGACCAGGGTCCGATTGATCACGCGGCCGACGTCGTTGGCGCAGATCACCCGATCGACGCGTATGTGGCCGGTCTCGATATCGACCGATAGGTCCACCACTTCGGCCACGTATCCGTAGGCGAAGTTGGGCTGACCCGCTCCCGTCACCGGGTCCAGGGTTTGGGTGGGCGGGGGGACGAAGCGGAATTCGCCCCGGGCCGGTCGCTCCCCGTCGTTCCACTTCTTCGTCGCCTCCTCGACCGCCCCCAGGATGGAGTTGCCCGACATCCAGGTCAGCCGGGAGGCCGATGCCGACCCCGAGTCACCGGAGGTGGCGGTGTCGGAATAGACGGTTTCCACCCGTTCGTAATCGATGCCGATCGCCATCGCCGCCATCTGCCGCAGGGCCGTGTGGGACCCCTGGCCGACCTCGGCCGCGCCGTGATAAAGAATGGCTCGTTCGACCTCGTCGTCTCCGAAAAGCTCTACCGCCGCCTCACAGCGCTCGGGAAATCCGAATGAGAATCCGACGTTCTTGTATCCGCAGGCGAAGCCTCTACCCCGGCGAATGGCGCTTTCCTCGCTGGGAAGGGTGGCGACGGGACGCAACTCCCCCACCTGGAACTCTTCGGAGGCGGCGTTCGCCGCAGCGTCGATCACGAAGGGGAGGCTCACCCCGAGAGGCATTTCCGCCTGGGTGATTCCCATCGACCCGTCCCGGAGGCTGTTCAGCAAGCGCAGTTCGATCGGGTCCATGTCCAGGGCTAGCGCCAGTTTGTTCATCTGCGTTTCTGCCACCATCGCTCCCTGCGGGGCTCCGAATCCGCGAAAGGCTCCGCCGGGGACTGCGTTGGTGTAAACGGCGTAGCTGTCGATGCGGGCGTTGGGGATCTCGTAGGGACCACCTACGCAGAGGTGGAGGTTGCCGAGCACCTTGTTCGACGTGTAGTTGTACCCACCGGCATCGAGGTAGCAATCAGCCTCGACCGCCACGATCTTTCCGTCGCGTCTCGCCCCCAGTCGTGCCTTGATGCGGCCCCGGTGACGTTTGTGGTGGCCGACGATGCTCTCCTCTCGCGACCACTGGCAGCGAATCGGGCGTCGGATCCCCCGCGCCGCCAGCTTGCGCGCCGCCGCGGCCAGGACGATCTGCATCGACATGTCTTCCCGGCCTCCGAAAGCGCCACCAATGGCCGGGTACTTGACGCGGACCGCTTCGGTGGGGAGATCGAGGGCATGGGCGATTTGCTCCTGGTCCTCGACGGTCCACTGGCCGGCGATCTCGACCGTCACCCGGCCTTCTTCGTCGATATAGGAAATCGCCGCCTCGGGCTGGAGGAAGGCGTGCTCCTGGTAAGGCACCTCATAAGTTCCTTCGATCACCACATCGGCCTCGGACCACCCGGCGTCGATGTCACCTTTGCGAATGCGCAGGTGGTGGTAGGCGTTGGTGTCGAGGCCGTTCTCGGGATGGAGCATCACCGTCGACTGCAGTGACGTGTCGATGTCCCCCAGGATCGGTAACTCTTCCCACTCGACCTTGATGGCGGCCGCTCCCGCCCGAGCCGCTTCGATGTTTTCGGCGATGACGACGCACAGTTGGTCGGCCTCCCAACGCGAGATGTTCTCGGCTACGGCGGTGAGTTCGTTGCCGGGGCCGATCAATACCGGTTGATCCCGGAAGACGAGGCCGTACTCATTGACCGGAATGTCGGCGGCGGTGAGGATCTCCACCACGCCCGGTACCGCCCGGGCCGGCTCGACATCCAGATCGACCAGCCGCGCATGGGGCTGGTCGGTGAAGACAATCTGCGCATGGAGAAAGTCAGGACGGACGACGTCGGCCGGAAAGAGAGCGGCACCGGTGACTTTCTCCGGGCCATCGAGACGTGTGGTCATCCGCCTGCCGCCTCCTCCACGGCAGAGATGATCTTGTAGTAGCCAGTACAGCGACAAAGATTCCCGGAAAAGGCGACGCGAATCTCGGCAGGTGCGGGCGCCGGCCTCTCCTCGAGGAGCTTTGCACCCGACATCAAGAAGCCGGGAATGCAATAGCCGCATTGCACTGCTCCCTGATCGAGAAACGCTTGTTGCAACGGATGGAAGCCGTCGACTGGCGCCAACCCCTCGATGGTGGTGATCTCGGCCCCCGCTGCCCGGCCGGCGGGCACCAGGCAGGCCATCACCGCCACCCCGTCGAGGAAGACCGTGCAGGCTCCGCATTCACCTTCGGCACACCCTTCCTTGCTGCCGGTCAGCCCGAGCTCGCGCAGCCAGTCGAGCAAGGTCGAGTTGGAATCCGGTGGCGGCGTCGGGGAACGACCGTTGACCGTGGCCGGTCCTTGCCCAACCCGGCGGCGGCCGAGGGTCACCGGATCGCGCGGAAAGAATGTCGCCTGCTCGCCGGCGGCCAGCGCCCGCAGGGCCCGGATCGTCATTCGCTCCAGCTCGGCGCTCCGATAGGCAGCGGTGGCGCGGACGTCGTCGATTGGCCTCGGAAGCTCCGCCACCAGACGCGCGGTTGCGGCGATCGTCTCGGGATCGAGGCGCTTGCCCTGCAAGAGGGCCTCGGCCTCCGGAGCGCGAATGATCGTGGGAGCGACGCTTCCCAGGGCGATCGCCGCGGAGACGACTTCGTCACCACGAAAGTCCAAGACCAGGGCCAGGTGGATCACTGAAATCGCCTGGGCTTTGCGAAGCCCGACTTTGACGAAGATCCCGCGTTCAGACGAGCCCATCGCCCGAACCTGAAGGCGGGTGACCATCTCGTCATCCGCCATGTCGAGCTGGCGGACACCGTGGTGAAAGTCTGCGAGGTCGACGACCCGGCTGCCGGCGGTCGAGGCGATCTCGAGCGTCGCTCCCAGCGCCCGCAACGGGGTGATCGTGTCGTTGGCCGGGGAACCCGTGACCAGGTTTCCAACCACCGTCGCCCGGTTGCGAAGCTGCGGGGATCCCACCTCCCAGCACGCCTGGGCTAGGGGCAGCGCCCTCTCCACGACCGCAGGCGTGAGCACGATCTCGTTGTGGGTCACGCCCGAGCCAATGATGATCTGGTCTCCGGCCAACTCGATCTGCTGAAGCTCCTCGAGGCGGCTGACGTCGATCAAGGTGTCAACCTCGGGCCGCTGTCCTCGGGCCATCTCCAGCAACAAATCGGTCCCCCCGGCGATGAGACGAGAGCTCCCCCGGTTCTTCGCCAGCATCTCCAGAGCTTCGGGAACCGAGCTCGGCTGTAGATAACGCTCGAATCTCAGTCGATGTTGCTGAACCTCGTGCAGCTTCACCCCGCGGCCCGACCGTTGTAGATCACACCGCCACTTCGGGCATAGTCGGAAAGGAGAGCGGCCCCCTCATCGCGTTTCACTCCCCGGATCACCTCCACCCCCCTCCGTTCCAATCTCTGCACCCAATCGATCATCCGATCGCCCTCCTCGAATCCGATGGCGGCGGCGTCTTCGGTGTGGGCTCCACAGACCAGTCGCTGGACTCCGGACCAGGGAACGGCTCCGAGGCACATGGCGCAGGGGTCGGTGGAGGCAACCAATTCGGTGGGACCGAGGTCGAAACTTCCCACCACCCGTCCGGCGATCCCAATGGCCATGATCTCGGCGTGGGCGGCGGCGATGTTGGTGGGGACTACCAGGTTGACTCCGGGTGCCAACAAACGCCCGTCGCGATCGAACACCGCGGCTCCGAATGGACCTCCGGTCTCTCTTTCGAAGTTGTTCCGCGCCAAGTTGAAGACGAGATCGATCCGGTCCTCTATCGATGGATATCGCGAGCCCGGCTCGCAGACGTCGGAGATCCATGGTGGGAGTTCGAGGGCGATGGAGGGGAAGGTCACAGGCCCGAGATTTCTTCGTAGATCTCCGGTCGCCGATCCCGATAGAACGCCCAATGCCGCCTGACTTCCTCGATCAAAGACATGTCGAGGTCTCGGATCACCACCTCGTCTTTGGTATCGGAAGCGATTCCGTCAATGATTTGTCCCCGCGGAGAACAGAAATACGAGGAGCCGTAATAGTCGGTGTCCGGAAGGTCCTCCCGGCCAACGCGATTGATAGCCCCCACGAAATACTCGTTGGCAACCGCGGCCGCAGGTTGCTCGAGCTCCCATAGATACCTCGAATGACCCCTGGTGGTGGCCGAGGGATTGAAGACCAGCTTGGCCCCCTTCAATCCCAGTACTCGCCAACCCTCCGGGAAGTGGCGGTCGTAACAGATGTACACGCCGATCCGACCGACGGCGGTGTCGAATACCGGATAGCCCAGGTTTCCCGGCCGAAAGTAGAACTTCTCCCAAAACCCTTCGACCTGGGGGATGTGGGTCTTGCGATAAATCCCCAGGAAGGAGCCATCGGCATCGATGACCGCGGCGGTGTTGTAGAAGGTGCCCTCGTCCACCTTCTCATAAATGGGAGCGATCACGACCATTCCGGTCTCGCGGGCGAGATCGACGACGCGTCCGATGGTCGGGCCCGAAGGAACCTCTTCGGCGGTGTCATAGAACTTGGTGTCCTGGACGGTGCAGAAGTAGGGAGTGGTGAATATCTCCTGGAAGCACAGGACTTGAGCGCCATCGGCCGCGGCTTTGCGGGCGTACTCGAGGTTCTTCTCGATCATCGATTCCTTGTCGCCGGTCCACTCCGACTGGACCAGGGCGGCTCGAACCACGGTCATCGTCGGGCGAGTGTAGGAATCACCTCAGGTGGCTTCCCGTTGGCGACCGGTGAAGAAGACCACGATGTGATCACTATCGGAATAGTCCTCGGCGATGGTCGGATCCAAGAGCGCGGCCAGCCCGGCGGTGCCGGTGTGGTCCGCGGCGATCTGGGTCTCGTCGACCGCTAGACGATGACCGCTCTCTACGAGACTCTCGGGGATCACATGCGGACGGCCCCCCGACGCCAGCATGGCCTCCACTACCGGCAACCAGTCGTAGGTGACATCGTCGAGGATTCCCGACGCCTTGGAGCTGCCGACGTTCTCCCAGGCCCACATGAACTTGGTCGGATTCGAGCGAGCATTTTCCGCCTGCTCGAGTCGATCCTCGGACGTCTCCCGTAACAGCCTCCACGCCCGATTCAAGGGCGCCGAGGATTCGGTTTGAACGGTGTTGAGCACCGGGTCGGCGGACAACCATTGCTCGCGGATGCCGTCGTTTAGGCCTTGCCAGGCCGATGCGGCCAAGGCCCCTCCTCCGACTTGCACGAAAAGCGCTACCGATCCTTCGACTCGGGCGAGGGCGAGCTGCTCGGCTAGCTCCCAACCGATGGTGCGGCCCCCGTCGAGGGCGGTGGGGGTAAACGGCCCCTGCACGGAGAACGGAGTGGCCCCCTTTTGGACCGCTCGTTGCATCCCCTCGACGGTGGGATCGCCGACGGTCGAGTCGGTGCGCTTACTGGTCACCACCTTGGCGTCGAGCTCTTTGAGAGCGGCCGTGATCGAACGATCTGCCCAGGTGGGGACGAAGACTTGGATCGGGCGCCTGGCCGCCTTGGCGACCACCGCCGCGGCGAGAGCAGCGTTGCCGCACGACGCGATGGCGAGGGACCCGCTCGAGTTCTCGTCGACCGCCAGATGGAGCATCGTTCCGAAAAGGTGCCGGGCCTTGTGCGATCCACCGACATTGCCCGTGTCGTCCTTGACCCAAAGGCTGGCCTCGAGCCCGAGGGAGGCACCCAAGCGGGGCTGACGGGTCAGGGGAGTAATCGAGAATCCATGGCCGGCAATCTCGGCGACTTCGCTATTGAGGCCCTCGACGAGCTCGACGAATCGTTGATCGCTCCATCCGGCTGAAATCGCTTTTCGATAGGAATCGAGCATCCACCGATAGCGGATGAAGGGATTGGCGCTCTCGCCTCTAGTCGTGGCTGACTCCAGTTCGCTCGTTGAACTCGGCGATCAGAGCGTCCCAGCGAGCCAGGAAGGGTCGTAATTCCTGCCACCACGTCTGATCCCGCCGCGCTTCGAAATCTTCGAACGGGACTCCCTGCTGCTCGACCCAGGTGTAGTAGCCGAGGTTGAATATGCGACGGCGACCAGCATCCCCGAGCTCGAGATAATCACCGGTGCGAGCTTCCGCCAAAAACTCGTTGAAGGTCGCTTCCGCCTGGCGAGCTCCGAAGCCCTCTGGAAAATCACGTTGCCGGATGCGGTCGATCTCCGAGCGATACATCTCGGCACCATCGGTAGCCACGGAGACGATCACGTCGCCCTGTCCCAGTCTGTGGTGTTTTGCTACCTGGATTGCCGCCAGCAGATTGGCTATTGAAGACAGGCCAAGATCGCCGAGACCTGAAGGATCGATGCCTCGACCGCGTAAGAACTCCTGCCCGCTCTCGGTGTTGAAGAGCAGCAGCAAGTGATCGGTGGCCCGATCGGTGACGGCAGCGACGTCGTCGGTATTGGAGGCGTTGTGGATCAACGGGATGTGCTTATCGCCAATGCCCTGGATGTTGTGCTCGCCATAACCGTTATAGAGCATGGTCGGGCACTCCAGAGCTTCGACCGCCACGATCCGGCTGCCAAACACCTCCTTGAGGTAGTCACCGGCTCCCAGGGTGCCGGCGGATCCGGAGGCGGCGACAAAAGCCGCCAATCGTTTCTCCCCGGTCGCGGCGAAAAGATGTTCCATGGCGCTTCCCGTGATCTGGAAATGGGCCAGGTGATTTCCAAACTCGGAGAACTGGTTAAGAATCACATTGTGCGGGTCGCGGGCCAGCCTTGCGCACATGTCGTAGATCTCCTTGACGTTCGACTCAGTTCCCGGCGTGCGAATGACGTCGCCCGGATCGACGATCCACCGATCCAGCCAATCGAACCGCTCCCGGCTCATCCCCTCCGGGAGGACCGCTACCCCCCGCGAATCCATGATGCGGCTGATCGCCACGCCCCCACGGGCGTAGTTGCCCGTCGAAGGCCAGATCGCGCGGTCATCACTCGGGTCGAAGGTTCCGGTGACGATCCGCGGGGCCAAGCAGGCATAGGCCGCCATAACTTTGTGGGCCCGAATCATCGGAAACCGATTGCCCAAGGCAAACACCAAATTGGCGTCGGTCCCGGTCAGCTCGCCGGGGGCCACGAAGTGATCGGGAACTTCGGCGAGCGAGCGACGGGTGTGATCGTTGTACCAGTGCACTCGAAAGAGGTTCCGAGGGTCGGGCGAGTCGGGATCGACCTCGCCACTGACAGCGCTGGCCGGCTCCGCGAGTTCGGCGAAAGTGGGAAGCCGTATCTCTTGGTCAGCGAAGCGCTTGACGGCGCGTTCGAGGACGGCCTGGTCGCGGACTTCGTCAATAAGGCCGAAAAGCGAAGTTTCCCGGATCACCAGTGCACTTTACGATTGCCACCCCATGCGGGTCCTTATCGCCGATAGCTTCGAACAATCGGGTCGCGATGCGTTGGAAAGCGCGGGATTCGCGATCGACTACCAGCCTCAGCTGAACTCGGGCGACCTGGCATCGGCGGTCAAGAAGGCGGACGTGTTGGTGGTGCGCTCCACCAAAGTCCCTGGGGAGGTCTTCGCCGAGCCGGGACCGCTCGGAATGGTGATCAGAGCCGGCGCCGGGCACAACACCATCGACAGCAAGGCAGCTGCAGCCCATGCCGTATTTGTCGCCAATGTTCCAGGCAAGAACGCGGTCGCAGTGGCGGAGCTGACGATGGGTTTGATTCTCGCCCTCGATCGGCGGATCCCGGAGAACGTCATTGCGGCCCGGAGTGGAACTTGGAACAAAAAGGAGTTCTCGCAGTCGGAGGGCCTTCTGGGAAAGACCCTCGGAATTGTTGGCCTCGGACAGATCGGGCTGGCGGTGGCGGAACGAGCAGTGGGCTTCGGGCTCAAGGTGTTGGCGCTCGAGAAGAACCGGTCTCCTTCCACTGAGGAGCGGATGCAGGAATTGGGCATCGGCGTGCTCGCCGACCTCGGCGACCTTCTCGAGCAGTCCCACATCGTCTCCCTGCATGTACCCGGCTCGGAGGAGACCAGACACCTAGTCGATCGGGCCTTTCTCGGAAGAATGCGGCCGGGAGCGATACTCATCAACACCAGCCGCGGGGATGTGATCGATGAGGAAGCTCTTCTCGAGAGCATCGATTCCAAGAACTTGCGCGTCGGTCTGGACGTGTTCGCGGCCGAGCCGGGGTCGGGCACTGGGACCTTCGAGTCGCCCTTGGTGACGCATCCACGGGTTTACACCACGCACCACATCGGGGCGTCGACCATTCAGGCGCAGGAAGCGATCGCAGCCGAGGTAGTGGAGATGATCATGGATTACGCGCGAGGAATCGCTCGCAATGTGGTCAACCTCACTCCGCCGGCGCCGCGCGGATCGCTATTGGTGGTACGCCATTTCGACCGGGTTGGAGTGCTATCGGCCGTCCTCGGAGCACTGCGTGAGGCCGGCCTGAACGTCCAAGAGATGAAGAACGAGGTCTTCTCAGGAGCGGGAGCCTCGGTAGCGAGCATTCACGTGCAAGGGGTGATCCCGGACGAGGTGCTCGAGTCCGTTCTGCGCAATCCGGATGTGATCTTCGCCAGCGCGCGCGACCTGCCTTCCTCGTGAACGGCTGGCTCCAGCCGGTGGCAGCCGGCTTGGTTCGACCCGAGCATGCCCGCGAGATCATCAGCCCCGCATATGACCTTCTGGATCCCGGCCAGCGCCGGGACCACGGCCGGGCCCATCCCCGCAGCTTCCTCAACGGCACGCCGTCAGAAGGTGATGACGTCGAGCTCGACCATGCTTCTCGCCGCGCCCAGGCCAAGGCCTATTTGCGGGCCGAACTTGACCGGGGGACCTGGGAATTCCGTGAACCTTCGTTTTATCTGCTCGAGATCGAGAGCGGGGGCCACGTCCAGACCGGGGTCGTCGGTGACGTAGCCGGAGATCGGTTTCCCGATTTGATCAGCCCCCATGAAGCCACGAAACCCGATCGGGTGGCGGATCTGGTCGACTATTTCGAGACCGTTGGATTCGCTTCGTCGCCGGTGGGACTGGCTTATCGGCGCACGAAGGCAGTCGACGAGGCCGTAGCTCGCCTGCAGGCCCGCTCTCCCGCGCTCGATGTCACCCTCGACGATGGCGACCGCCAGCGCGTCTGGGCGGGTGGCACCGACTCCGAGTTGGCCGCAGCCCTCGGGTCGATACCGCGGGCGTACATAATCGATGGCCACCATCGGGTGGCGGCGACGATTGGTCGGGGTCTGGGGGCGTCTTCTCCGGGTGGCCGTTTCCTGGCCGTGGCCTTCCCTCACGACCAGCTCTCAGTCTTCCCCTTTCATCGCTGGCTGGGGATTGCGATGACAAGCCCTCTCGCCCAGCCAGAAGAACTGGCTACTCGCCCTGGTCATGCGGTGGTGGTCACCCGTGAGGGAGAGTGGCTGATCGACCTCGGCACGCGCCCGGACGAAGTCGATGTTGCTGCCTTGGCTCGGACGGCACTAACGGAGCTGGGCATCGAGGATGAGCGCACCGATGCCCGGCTGTCTTTTGTACCCGGCTTTCCCGGTCCGGAAGCATTGCGGCGGAAAGTCCGGGGAGAGGGTGGAGTCGGCTTCCTGCTGGCGCCATCATCGATCGAAGCAGTCATGGACCACTCCGATCGGGGCGAGTTCATGCCCCCCAAGGCCACCTTCTTCTCGCCCAAGCCGCGATCGGGGGTATTCCTCGTCCGGAGGTGACAGAATTAGGGGATGGCCCGGCCCCTGACTATCGCCGCAGCCCAAATGGGACCAGTTGCCCGGGACGATTCTCGGGCAGAGGTGGTGGATCGGTTGCTCGCTCTGCTGACGGAGGCCGCCTCCCGCGGAGCTGAGCTGGTGGTCTTTCCCGAGCTGGCCCTGACCACATTCTTTCCCCGCTGGTACATCGAGGACCCGCGGGAGATCGAATCATGGTTCGAGCCGGAGATGCCGGGCCCCGCGACCAAACCTCTCTTCGACGAGGCTCGACGGCTGCAGGTGGGCTTTTCCCTTGGTTATGCCGAGCTGACTACCGACGACAACGGCGACACCCACCGGTACAACACCCAGATCCTGGTCGAGCGAGATGGCTCGATCGTTGGTCATTATCGCAAGGTCCACATCCCCGGTCATGAAGCCAACGAGCCCTGGCGCCCGTTCCAGCATGCTGAGCGGCACTTCTTCGAGCCGGGAACGGACTTTCCCGTCTGGCGGTGCTTCGGCGGATTGGTGGGGATGGCGATCTGCAATGACCGCCGCTGGTCGGAAACGTACCGTGTCATGGGATTACAGGGAGCCGAGCTGATCCTGATCGGCTACAACACACCTCTCTATTACGTCCCCGATCCGCAACAGAACGCTCTCCAGGCTTTCCATAACCACCTGGTGATGCAGGCCGGTGCTTATCAGAACGGGGCCTTTGTGGTGGGAGTAGCCAAGGGCGGGATCGAGGAGGGAGTTGACTCGCTCGCTCAAACGGTGATCATCGGCCCCTCTGGGCAGATCATCGCCCAATGCCTCACCACGGGTGACGAGCTTGCGGTGGCCAAGGTCGATCTCGACTACACGGATTTCTACAAGAAGACCCTTTTCGATTTCGATCGCTACCGGATTCCAGAGGCCTACCGCCGGATCAGCGATCAGCGCGGTGCGCTGCCACCGCCGTGATCACCTTTACGCTAAACGGTTCGACGGCTCAGGCGTCCGAAGACCACCCCCACCTCCTGGCGGCGTTGCGCGAGGAGCTCGGCATCACTTCCCCCAAGGACGGTTGCGCTCCGTCCGGACAGTGCGGCTGTTGCACCGTGCTGGTCGATGGCAAGGCCACGATCGCCTGTCAAATGTCGATGGCCAAGGCTGCCGGAAAGAGCGTCCTCACTCTGGAGGGTTTTGATCCGGCGGAGCGCGATCGCCTCGCCCGGGCTTTCGCTGCCACCGGAGCATTGCAGTGTGGTTTCTGCACTCCGGGGATCGTGGTGCGGGCCAAAGCTCTGCTCGACCAGAAGGGCAAGAACCTCGATCGTCCTACCATCCAGAGCCGGCTGGGCGCCCACCTCTGCCGGTGCACTGGTTACACGAAGATCATCGAGGCCGTTGAGCTCCTTGCCTCGGGTGAGTCGATTCCGGAGCCAAATCTCCCTTCTGGGATCGGCAAGAACGGCGTGAAGTACGAAGCCGTCTCGTTGGCACTAGGGGATCGCAGCTACATCGATGACCTCACCATCGAGGGACTTCTCCACGGAGCTTTCCGTTTGACCGATCACGCTCGAGCGGAGGTGGTCAGGATCGATTCCGAACCAGCTCGCCAGGTCCCCGGTGTGGTGAGCGTTCTCACCGCGGCAGACGTCCCCGGGGAGCTCAAGGTCGGCTTGATTCACAAGGACTGGCCGGTATTCATTCCCGAAGGTGGAAGGACGTCTTACACCGGCGACGTCCTCGCCATGGTCGTAGCCGAGGACCTCATCACCGCCCGCCGGGCGGCTGCGCTGATCCTGGTCGAATACCGGGTGCTTCCTGCTCTGACCGATCCGGTGGCCGCCCTCGAATCGGACGAGGACGCCGTCTGGGGCCTGGAGGGAAACCGCCTCTCCACCTCGGCTTATCGCCGGGGCGACGTGGAGGCCGCCCTGGAGGAGGCGGCCTTCACCGTCCACGAGGTCTTTCAGACCCAGCGGGTCGAACAGGCTTTCCTCGAACCCGAGTCGACCCTCGCCATCCCCTATGGAGACGGCGAACTCTACGTCTATTCCGGGGGCCAGGGAGTCTGGGATGACCGTGATCAGATCGCTTCAGTCCTGGGCATTCCCGCCGATCGGGTCACGGTCGAGCTGGTTTCGAACGGAGGAGCCTTTGGGGGCAAGGAGGACCTCTCCAACCAGGCCCAAACCGCGCTGGCGGCCTATCTCCTCGACCGACCGGTCGAGTGCACTTTGACCAGGGAGCAGTCCTTCCACCTCCACGCCAAACGACATCCGATTCGGATCGAGGTGTGGGCCGGCTGCGATGGAGACGGGAAGCTCACCGCCTACAAGGCGCGGATGATCGGCGATTCCGGTCCCTACGCCTCGGTGGGGATGAAGGTGCTCGAACGGGCCGCCGGTCATGCCACCGGGCCCTATCACGTGCCGGCCGTCGATGTGGAGTCGATCGCCGTCCGCACCAACAACTCGGTTTGCGGGGCGTTCCGCGGCTTCGGTGCCAATCAGGCTCAGTTCGCCATGGAAGGGGTCATGGATCGTCTGGCCGAGCAGATCGGTGTCGACCGCTGGGAGATGCGGCAGCGAAACGTCATCACTCCAGGAGCCATTTGGGGTCCCGGCCAGATCATGGATGAGGGCTGCCTGGGAGCGGGGGCGTGTCTCGAGGCGGTGAAGCCCCACTACGACCAGGCCCGGGCCGATGGGAAAGCGGTGGGACTTGGCCTCGGGCTCAAGAACTCAGGCCTGGGGAACGGCTTCAAGGAGTGGGCCAAGGCAGTGGTGCGATTCGAGGCCGACGACTCGGTTGAGGTGCGGCACTGCTGGACCGAGATGGGCCAGGGGATCCATACCGTCGCCCTGCAAGTGGCGGCGGAGGAATTGGGAGTGGATCCGGCTCGGATCAAGGTGATCGTCGACACCTCGCGCGAGCTCGGCACCGGCCAAACCACAGGTTCTCGGGGCACGCTGATGGGAGCCGGGGCGGTGCTAAATGCCTGCCAGGCGGCGCTGGCCGGGGGGTGTGAGGTCGGCGTCGACTATCCGGGTGAGTACCGGGTGGACTGGACCAACAGCATTTCCGAGGGCCTCGAGCACCCGGTGATCCATTCGACCTTCTCGTATGCCGCCCAACTCGTCATCGCTGATCCGGAAACGGGTGAGATCGAGCGGGTGGTGGCCGCCCACGATGTCGGACGGGTGATGAATCCCATTCTCTGCGAGGGCCAAATCGAGGGTTCGGTGCACATGGGCCTTGGCTACGCCCTTTCAGAGGACTTTCCCTGTGATAGCGAGGGGCGGCCCCTCAATATGACCTTGCGCTCGCTCGAGATCATTCGTCCCAAGGACATGCCGCCGGTCGACGTGATCCTCATTGAATCGCCGCAACCCAACGCCCCCTACGGGATCAAGGGCGTGGGCGAGATCGGCCTGGTTCCCACTGCCGGTGCGGTGGCGGCGGCTTATCAAGAGCTCGATGGAGTTTGGCGCACCCATCTTCCGATTCGAAAGCACCAACCTTTGTCGGTTTGAGGCTCTTCTTGCCGGGTAAGGCGTCAGAGTCTCATCGCGGAACGTGAGACCGACGGCGGGATAGATCCAAACGGATCTGGACTGGGGATGGGCACAGAGAAAGCCGGTGGGATTCGCCCACCGGCTTTTTCTTGTCGCTAGGCGTTGAGCCTGGCAAGGAGCTCGGCGAAGCGATCGTGGAGGTCGCGGAGCCCACTTTCCATTCCGGAGGCGATCATCCCGTCTCGGTCTTCGACCGAGTCAAACATCGACATCGTCCGCAGCTTGGTGCGACCGTCGCCGAGGTCCTCGAAATAGGCGGTCTCGGTGATGATGTGGCCGGGGAGTCCCTCCCACTCGAAGGTCTGGCTGATGCTCTCTGGCGGCTTGACCTCCAGGTACCTGCCCCGGAACGCAGTTTCGTGGTCCGTCCCCGGGTCGTGGACGAATCTCCACTCCCCGCCTTCCCGCACATCCATCTTGTCGACCACGGTGGTGGTGTTGCGTGGACCCCAAAATTCCGGGATGTACTGGGGATCGATGTAGGTATCGAAGACCAACTTTCGTGGCGCGTCGAAGATGCGTTCGGTGACGATCTCCTTCGGCGCCGGGGTGGTGACGACGGTGGTCCCAGAGTTCGTGAGTTCACTGTTCATGTCATTTGTCCCTTTCTATGTGCGAGCAACTCGCCAAAGCGGTCCAGCCTCTCGTCAAGTTGCCTGCGGTATGTCTCAATCCAGCCGAGTTCGTCCTCGAGACCCCGGGGGCCAAGCCGGCAGTAGCGGGTGCGCCCGACCTTTTCGGTGGTGACCAGTCCGGCCGCTTCCAGGATCTGCACGTGCTTTTTGGTCCCGGTAAGCGTGATGCCCAAGAGCTCGGCCAGCTCGCTGATCGGGGCTCGCCCCACTCCCAGCCGTTCCAGGATGGCACGACGGCTGGGATCGGATAGCGCCCCGAAGGTGCGATCAAGCGTTTGCTGATACTGAACCACTTAGTTCACTATATGGAAGTCGGTATATCTTGTCAAGATGGCGGCCACCACCCCCGGACTGGTTTGCGCCCATCACCACCTCTACTCGGCTCTCGCCCGGGGAATGCCAGTCCGTGGCCCCTCCCCAACCACTTTTCGCGGGATTCTGGAGCAGATCTGGTGGCGGCTTGATCAGGAGCTCGATCTCCAGATGCTCGAGTGGTCGGCCAAGCTCGCTGCGCTGGAAGCCCTGGCGTCGGGGACGACAACCATCATCGACCACAACGAGACCCCTGGAGCAATCGAGGGTTCGCTAACCGTGCTGGAGGCTGCCTGCTCCGAGGTGGGGGTGAGGCTCGTGGCCTCCTACGGGGTCAGCGATCGCCACGGAGCCGAGGGTTCCCGTCTCGGACTGGAAGAAAACCGGCGTTTTCTTGCCGAGGGCGGGCGCGGGATGGTGGGTGTTCACGCCACCTTCACCTGCTCCGACGAGACGCTCGAAGCCGCCGCCGGCCTCGCTGAAGATCACGGGGTGGGGGTCCATGTCCACCTGTGCGAGGGACCCGAAGACATCGAAGCGCCTGCCCGGCTCGGCCATCTCACCCGCCCGAATTGGCTGCTGGCCCATTGCGTTCATCTCGCCAGCGCTCACCACCTGCAGGGAACGATCGTTCACAATCCGGCTTCGAATCTCAACAACGGTGTCGGTTATGCGGACCCGGCCCGCTTCGAGAATCCGGTCGCTTTAGGCACTGACGGAATCGGAGCCGACATGCTGGACGCCTTTCGCCTCGCCTATTACCTGCATCGCTCCACGGACCCGTCTGCTACCGCGTCGACTAGTTGGAGTTGGCTCGCCCGCGGCTGGGACCTGGTTCCCGAGGCCCGGCTCGACCGTGTGAGCTGGAACTATGACCCGATGGAGCCCGATCACCTCGCTTTCACCACCGCCGTGCGTCCGGTGGAGATCGAGATCGAAGGCGAAGTGGTCTGGCGGGACCACGGCCCCACCCGGGTCGATCAGGCTGAGGTGCGGGCGAAGGCCAGCGAGCAGGCCAAGAGATTGCACGACCGCCTATGACAAAGCGAATGGCCCTCTACCTACAAGACGCCCACTCGATTCGGGAGGGCATCGAGATCGCCTCTTACGCCGAGGCGAAGGGTTTTGAGGCGGTCTGGCAGGCCGACTCCCGGTTGGTGCGCGACGCCACCATCCCCATGGCAGCCTTTGCCGCCACCACTGAGCGAATGAAGGTGGGCGCCGGCGTGGTGGATATCTGGTCGCGCAATCCGGCTCGTCTGGCATCTACCTTCGCAACCTTGGACGACCTGGCACCGGGCCGGATCATCCTCGGTCTGGGGGCATGGTGGGATCCGCTGGCGACCAAAGTCGGGATCGAGCGCCGCCGGCCGCTCTTGGCCATGCGAGAAATCGTCGGCGCCGTGCGGGGACTATTGGCGGGGGAGAAGGTCAGCTTCGACGGCGAGTTCGTCCACCTCGATGGAGTCGAAATCGACTACGTCTACCAAGAGAGGGGCCGAAAGCACCTTCCCATCTACATCGGTGCCACCGGCATGCAGATGATGGAACTAACCGGGGAGATCGCCGACGGCGTGGTGCTCAACTATCTGGTTTCTCCGGATTACAACCACCGCGCGCTTGATGCCCTGGAGCGAGGAGCTCGCCGGGCGAATCGATCGCTCGACGAGATCGATCGTCCCCAACTCATCGTCTGCTCGATGGCGGACAATCGTCAGGACGCTCTCGATGCGGCCCGCCTGCTCGTGACTCAGTACCTGGGCCAGCAACCGCACATCATGAAAGCGTCCGGGGTCCCCGAGTCACTCCTCGACGAGATCGGCGCGGTGCTGACCTGGCCGGCGACTCACGACCAGGTGGTCGAGGCGTCGGAGCTGGTTCCCGACGAGATCGTGCAGATGATCTGTGCGGCCGGGACGCCTGAGGAGTGCGTCACCAAGGTTGACGAATACGTTGCCAACGGTTGTACGAGTCCGATCCTCTATCCGCTGGGACCCGACGTACGCATGATGATTGATACGTTCTCAGCCTGATCGAGGAGTGCAGTGCTCAGCCCCCTTGAGATCGAAGTGGGGTTGAGGCCAGTGCCTTCTCCAACCGGAGCCCCCTCTCTTGCTAGCGAGGGGTAACTGCGTCCGGCACGAAGGCCGGACCGTGACCCGGGACGATGAGGCTCGCAACCTCGAGGACCCGCTTGCGACCGGCATGGACTCCCGCCGGATCCGTGGCGAATGGGTCTTCGGGCGGTCCCGATTGATAGAACCACAGGTGGGTGAAGACGACCAGGCCGGAGTCGGTTTCGACCAGGGTGGAGAGATCCTGTGGAGTATGCCCCGGCGTTTCCCATAGGGCGACCGCTGGAGAAACCTTGAAGCCTTCGCATGAGCGACTGTTCCAGGCGTCGTAGTGATAGGTGGCCCAATGGTCGTGGATCCGGGCATGGGGAAACATCCCGACATTGACGGTGTGATCGGGATGGTGATGACTCAGGATGACATCGGTCACATCGGTCACTTCGAATCCTTGCTCTTTCAAGGGACCCGAAATGGCATGTTGGGACGGGGCCAAACCGGGGTCGATGACGATGCAGTGATCGCCGTCGAGGACCAGGCTGACAGTTGATCTGACCCTCGGACTTCCAGACCCGATTTGGAGGATGTGAAACTCAGCCATATTCGAATATTGCCTCAGTGAAGGCCGCCAGCGATGGGAAAGTCCAGGTCGGCTGGACGGATGTGGCGGGGGGAGGGCTGGCTCCGCTGCTAGGTCGATTGATCCACACGGTTTGCAAACCCAGTGCCAATGCGGGCTCGTGGTCGTGATAGAGCGACTGCGCGACATGGAGGAGTCTTGAGCGGTCGTTGAGGGCGAGTCGCTCGAACAGCGCCTCGAAATTCCGAAGATCCGGCTTGTACGAGCCGACATCCTCGGCGGTGACTATCAAATCGAAGTCGACGCCGAGCAGAGCATTGGAGCGGGCGAAAGACATTCGGTCGACGTTGGAGAGGATGGCAAGCTTGTAGCTCTGCTTCAGCTTTTGGAGGACGGCTACCGAGTCCGAGAACGGCGGCCAATCGCCAACCGACTCACCGAAACGTTCGGCCTCCTCGGCGGTGGTGTTTCCCATCCGGCGCAGCACTTCGGCCAACACTTCGGGATACAGCCGGCTGGGCTCTTCCTCCTGCACTTTTGATTCGATGGCACCAAATCGGGTGATGACCTCGTCGAGCGACACCGCGTTTCTCGCAGCCCAACCGGTCAACGCGGTTCGAATCCCCGTTTCCCAATCGACCAGGGTTCCGTAGCAATCGAAGCTCAGCGTTTCAAAGTTCTGGAACTCATGTCCTCCCACGGCTCCAACCTAGAGCGGCCGGCCACTGGTGGTGTAGCGGTGTCCGAGCGGCGAGATCCAGAGATGATCACCCCGAGGGAGGGGTGAATGCCGCCACCCGAGCCGATGCCGGCAACGGTGATGACGATGACAGTGGGGGACCAGGTTGCACTCACAGGTCGGCCGCCTCGAGCTCGGTGCGGACCGCCCAGGCCGAGTCCTCTACCACGGCCTCGGGGTCCTTCGCTCAGCTCCTGGGCATAGAGCCGGGCGATCTCCCCATAGAACAGGGCCTGATAGTGCGCGACCTGGCGCTGATAGGCCGAGATGAGCTGGACCCGCTCGTAGCGGGAGAGGGAGGGAGAATCGACCCCGCGAGCAGATTCCCGAGCCGGGCCCCATCTCCGGGAGACCGGGTGGGAACAAGGATTCCACCGGCGGGTCGAAGAGGGAATCATGCCCGTACATCTGTTCGATTCAAGGTATCGCAAGCCCGGGACAAAATCCATCCCCTCGTGGAGGTTTTTTGCCGGCGGTCGTATCTAAGAAGCCGAGCTCGGTTTCGACACCTCGGCGGCAACGCCGCCGATGATTTCGGCCAGTTCCCGAGGACGCGACCACATCGGCCAGTGGCTGGTCGGGAGGTCAACCCAATCGATGTTTCTTAGCTCCCGCACACCCGCCAGCCACGCCCAATCCTGTTCGGCGGCATACTTTTTGTAGGCCTCGGACGGGTAAGCCGTGCAAATGATGGTGGTGGGGATGTCGCGTCGGGCGTCATTGATCAGAGGGACTGTCTCACGCAGTACCCCACCTGGCTCGGGAAGCGCTCGCTGGCGGAAGGTCTCCATCTGTTCCTCGGTCAGCCCATCAAGGTTTTCCTCTTCCTTGATTTCCTCCCAGTTGAAAGCCTTCTCCGGGCCGTCGAATTCGGCATCGAGAGGGCTGACGCCGGGAGCCGAGTCGACATAGATCATGGCCGCGATCTTTTCGGGGCAGCGGTCGCTGGCGGCATAGCCGGAGAATCCAGTCCCGCTGTGGACCGCCAGGACGACCGGCGCAGGTGCGCCTTCCACCGCTTGGCAGATCGCATCGATATGGTCGGACAGGGTGATCGAGGAGCGGTCGGTATTGGCGGCCTCGAGTCCGGGAAGAGTAAGGGGGGTGACGTCGTAGCCGTCGCCCCGTAGGTGTTCGGCGACCTCGTCCCAGGCCCAGCCACCGAGCCAGAACCCGGGGACGAGGAGGATCGGTGCAGCTGTGTTCGTAGGCATATCCCTCCTTTGCCCATTAAACCGTCGGCTAGAACATGCGGAATCCGCATGGCCAAGCCTTAGGTTTCTTTGGGCTCTTTGACCTGAAACAGAGCCTCACGTATAATTCCATTCGTGGTCTTTGACCTCATTTCCCTCTCCTAGGGAGCCGGTGTGGCGTTCGCCCCCGGCCAGCCGGAGGAGCGGGTCACCCAATAACAAGGGTCGGCGTTTCCGCATGGGTCGGAACGCCGACTGTGCGCGTAAGCAGGAGCAACATGCCCACGATCGAGCAGCTTGTCCGCGAAGGCAGGCAGCCCAAGGAAAAGAAGGCGAAAACGGCCGCCCTGGCCGGCGCCCCGCAACGACGGGGCGTATGCACCCGCGTCTACACCGTTACCCCTAAGAAGCCCAACTCGGCCCTCCGCAAGGTATGTCGGGTGCGCCTCAACAACGGCGTCGAGGTCACCGCTTATATACCGGGCGAGGGCCACAACCTTCAGGAGCACTCAATCGTCTTGGTCCGCGGAGGAAGAGTCCGCGATCTCCCCGGTGTGAGGTACAAGGTCATCCGCGGAACGCTCGACGCCGCCGGGGTTAAGGATCGCAAGCAAGCCCGTTCCCGCTACGGAGCGAAGAGGGTCAAGTAATGAGAAGAGCCCCCGCCCAGAAGCGCAAGATCGAACCCGATCCGGTATTCCGCTCCGTCCTCGTCAGCCAGGTGATCAACAAGGTCCTCTGGAAAGGCAAGAAAGACGTCGCCCGTGGCATCGTCTATGACGCTCTCGAGGTGGTGCAGAACCGCTCGAAGCAAGATCCAGTCACGGTCCTCAAGAAGGCGATCGACAACGTTCGCCCCCAGGTCGAGGTCCGTTCTCGGAGGGTGGGCGGCGCCGCGTACCAAGTTCCGGTCGAGGTCCCCACTCGCCGGGCGCTCTCGCTGGCGATTCGCTGGCTCGTAGGTTTCGCCCGTCGCCGGCGCGAGCACTCGATGGCCGAGCGGCTCGCCTTCGAGATCCTCGATGCCGCCAACAACACCGGGGCGGCGGTCAAGCGTAAAGAAGACATCCACAAGATGGCGGAGTCCAACAAGGCCTTCGCCCACTACCGCTGGTAAGCGACCGGCTTTTTACAACGAAATAGCGACCCCAATCAATAGAGATTCAAATGAGCAATGACAAGAACGCGCTATCGCACCTGCGCCAGGTGCCGCTAGGCCGAACCCGGAACATCGGGATCATGGCTCATATCGACGCGGGCAAGACCACCCTGACCGAGCGCATCCTCTACTACACGGGTCGCAACTACAAGATCGGCGAGGTCCACGAGGGCGCCGCCACCATGGACTGGATGGAGCAGGAGCAAGAGCGCGGCATCACCATCACTTCCGCCGCCACCACCTGCATCTGGCACGACCACACGATCAACATCATCGACACCCCCGGTCACGTCGACTTCACGGTGGAAGTCGAGCGCAGCCTGCGGGTGCTCGACGGGGCGGTCGCCGTCTTCGACGGGGTAGCAGGTGTGGAACCGCAATCAGAGACCGTCTGGCGACAGGCCGACCGCTACAAGGTTCCTCGCATCTGTTTCATCAACAAGCTCGATCGCACCGGCGCCGACTACTACGCCGACGTCCAATCGATCGTCGATCGCCTGGGAGCCAATCCGTTGGTTCTCCAAATCCCGATCGGCCGCGAGGCCAGCTTCACGGGCGTGGTCGATTTGATCGAGATGAAGGCCCATATCTGGAAGGGTGACGACGGCAAGGTTTGGGACACCGTTGACATCCCCGCCGACATGACCGCCCTGGCCGAAGAGTGGCGAGGCAAGATGTTGGAAGTAGCGGCTGAAGCGGACGAGAAGCTCCTGGAGAAGTACCTCGAGGAGCTCGAGATCACTCCGGACGAGATCCGTCAGGCAGTTCGCGCCGGGACCATCGCCCAGACCTTCGTGCCTGTCCTCTGCGGGAGTGCCTTCAAGAACAAGGGGGTGCAGCCCCTGCTGGATGCCATCATCGCCTACCTCCCCAGCCCAGCCGACGTACCTGCGGTCACTGGATACAAGCCTGGAAACGAAGAGTTGGAGCTGACCCGCGACGTCAGTGATGCCGAGCCCTTCGCCGCGCTCGCCTTCAAGATCATGTCCGATAGCCACGTCGGCAAATTGACCTACTTTCGGGTGTATTCGGGTTCGGCCGCCAAAGGCGACTCGGTCTACAACACCACGAGCCAGAAGAGGGAGCGGTTGGGCCGCATTCTGCGGATGCACGCCAACCACCGCGAGGACATCGATCGTGTCTTCACCGGTGACATCGTTGCCGCCGTGGGCCTTAAGAACACCACTACCGGTGACACGCTGTCCGCGGAGTCGCACCCGATTCAGCTCGAGTCGATGCAGTTCCCGGCACCTGTGATCCAGGTGGCGATCGAGCCGAAGACCAAGACAGACGACGAGAAGCTATCGGAATCGCTGCACCGTCTCTCCGAAGAGGACCCCACCTTCCTCGTCCGCACCGACGAAGAGACCGGTCAAACCATCATCGCCGGGATGGGCGAGCTCCACCTCGAGATCCTGGTGGATCGCCTCCTGCGTGAGTTCAAGGTCTCCGCCAACGTGGGCCGGCCGCAGGTGGCATACCGGGAGACCATCAAGGGCCCCGTCTCCAAGATCGAAGGCAAATACGTCCGCCAGTCCGGCGGCAAGGGTCAGTACGGCCACGTCATCATCAATCTCGAGCCCACCGGACCCGGCGGCGGCTACGAGTTCGTTGACGAGATCAAGGGTGGCCGCATCCCTCGTGAATACATCCCCTCGGTCGATGAGGGGATCGAGGAGGCGCTCGACAACGGCATCCTGGCCGGTTATCCGCTGGTCGATGTGCGGGCGATTCTGATCGACGGGACCTATCACGACGTCGACTCCTCGGAAATCGCGTTCAAGATCGCGGGTTCGATTGCGGTGCAGGAAGCGGCCAAGCGGGCCGGAATCAAATTGCTGGAGCCGATCATGGACGTCGAGGTCTCAACACCCGAGGACTACATGGGCTCGGTGGTGGGAGACCTGTCGGCTCGTCGGGGACGGGTCGGGGAGATGGGCCAGAAGGGCGCCTCACGCACGGTTCGGGCCCAGGTGCCGTTGGCCGAGATGTTCGGTTACGCCACCGACTTGCGTTCGCTCACCCAGGGCCGGGCGAGCTACAGCATGCAGTTTCATTCGTACCAGGACATGCCTCAGAGCATCGCCGAAGAGGTAGTGGCGGCGCGCACGGGTGCCGGGAAGTCGTAAGTAAGTGATCGACGGGAGGAAATACACCAATGGGTAAGGCCAAGTTCGAGCGTTCCAAGCCGCACGTCAACGTGGGGACCATGGGTCATATCGACCATGGCAAGACCACCCTGACCGCGGCCATCACCAAGGTGCTGTCAGAGAAGGTGGCGGGCAACACCTTCACCTCCTTCGACCAGATCGACAAGGCCCCCGAGGAGCGGGAGCGGGGGATCACCATCCAGATCGCCCATGTCGAGTACGAGACCCAGAACCGCCACTACGCCCACGTCGACATGCCCGGCCACGCCGACTACATCAAGAACATGATCACCGGCGCCGCCCAGGTGGACGGGGCCATCCTGGTGGTCTCCGCCGCCGACGGCCCCGCCCCCCAGACCCGCGAGCACGTCCTCTTGGCCCGCCAGGTGGGGGTGCCGGCGATCGTGGTCTTTCTCAACAAGGTCGACATGGTCGACGACCCCGAGTTGCTCGAACTGGTCGAGCTGGAGGTGCGAGACCTCCTCACCGAGTATGAGTTCCCCGGCGACGAGGTGCCGGTGGTCTCCGGCTCGGCCCTAAAGGCCCTGAACGGGGAGGAGGGGGCCGAGGCCCAGATCCTCGAGCTGATGGAAGCGGTCGACGACTACGTCAAAGAGCCCGAGCGCTCGACCGAAAAGCCCTTCCTGATGCCGATCGAGGACGTCTTTTCCATCACCGGGCGGGGGACGGTGGTCACCGGCCGGGTGGAACAGGGGGTCCTGAAGGTCAACGAGGAGGTGGAGATCGTCGGCATCCGCCCCACTCACAAGTCGGTCGCCACCGGGATCGAGACCTTCCGCAAGCTCTTGGACGAGGGCCGGGCGGGAGACAACGTCGGGGTGCTCCTGCGGGGAGTGGGAAAGGACGACGTCGAGCGGGGCCAGGTGCTGGCCAAGCCCGGCTCCATCACCCCCCACACCAACTTCGAGGCCACCGTCTATGTCCTCACCAAGGAGGAGGGAGGCCGCCACTCCCCCTTCTTCGACGGCTACCGCCCCCAGTTCTACTTCCGCACCACCGACGTCACCGGGGTGGTCTCCCTGCCGGAGGGGACCCAGATGGTGATGCCGGGGGACAACACCCAGATGAGCGTCGAGCTCATCAACCCCATCGCCATGGACGAAGGTCTCCGCTTCGCCATCCGCGAGGGTGG
>JAICGW010000023.1 GCA_025922945.1 Acidimicrobiia bacterium
GAGCTCTACTCCAAGTGACCGGAAAGGAAACTGGCCTGTGTTGATTGTTCAGCGTCCTCATATCGAGGAAAGAGAATCCGGAGAGAACCGTTCCAAGTTCGTGGCCGAGCCCCTGGAGCCGGGCTTTGGCTACACGCTCGGGAATACCCTGCGCCGCACACTCCTCTCCCGCATCCCGGGGGCGGCTGTGACCAGCATCCGGATCGAGGGCATCCAACACGAATTCTCGACCATCCCAGGCGTGGTCGAAGACGTCGTCGACATCATCCTCAACGTCAAACAGATCGTCGTTCGCCTCGAGGACGCCGACGATCTGGTGGTCTACCTCTCGGCCAAAGGTCCCGGAGTCGTTACCGCCGGCCAGTTGAAAGTTCCGACCGGGGTCGAGATCGTGAATCCCGACCAACCTATCGCCACCCTCTCCGGCGACGGCAAGCTCGAACTCGAGCTGACCGTCGGGCCCGGAGTGGGATATCGCACCGCCGACGCCAATAAGCAGGGCGGAAGCTCGATCGGCGTGATTCCGATCGACTCGATGTTCTCGCCCGTCCGCAAGGTGGCCTACCGGGTAGAGAACACTCAGGTCGGGCAGATGACCAACTTCGACCGCCTGGTGCTCGATGTCGAGACCAACGGGGCCATCACCCCCGCCGAGGCAGTTTCCTCGGCCGGAAAGACGCTGCGCGAGCTGATGAACCTCTTTGCAGACATGGGAGAAGGGGTTGGTCTTGAGCTTGGTGAGCGTCACACCGAGAGCACCGGCTCGCCCGATCTCGATCTGCCGATCGAAGCACTCGACTTGACCGAGCGGCCGCGCAACTGCCTTCGTCGGGCCCAAATCAAGACCGTGGGCGAGTTGGTTCAGCGGACCGCTGACGACCTGCTCAACATCACCAACTTCGGCCAGAAGAGCCTGGAGGAAGTGATCGCCAAGCTCGACGAGCTCGGTCTGTCCCTGGCCGATCAGAGCAGCTGATGCCCCGTCCCCGCAAAGGCGCCCGCTTCGGGAACTCCGGAGCGCACGAGAAGATGATCCTGGCCAACCTGACCAGGTCGCTGGTCATGGAGGGCTCGGTGATCACGACCGTGGCCAAAGCCAAAGCAATGCGGCCGTTCGCCGAGAAGATGATCACCAAGGCCCGCAAGGGCGATCTCCACTCACGTCGGATAGTCCTGAAGACCATGCGTGACAACGTTGCCGTCACCAAGCTTTTCGACGAGGTGGCGCCTCGCTATAGCGATCGACCGGGTGGGTACACACGGATCACAAAGCTCGGTCCCCGTCAGGGCGACGGGGCCGAAGTGGCCGTCATCGAATTGGTCTGAAGCAAACCTAAGGCTTCAACCTGCGGATTCCGCATGTTTCTGCATTAGGTTTCGAGAGGATGGCCGAGCAACAAAGTCCCTTCCTGATCCTGTCGCGCCCGGAATGGTCGGCGTTGCGCGCCTCGACCCCGCTCACTCTCACGGAGGCAGATGTCGTCGAGCTGCGGGGCATCAACACCGCTCTCTCGCTGACTGAAGTCGAAGAGGTCTACCTGCCGCTGTCGCGGCTCCTCAACCTTTACGTCCGCGCCAGCCAGCACCTCTTCAGCGTCACCGACACTTTTCTCGGCAATCCCGCCTCCCCCGTTCCCTATGTCATCGGCGTAGCTGGTTCGGTGGCGGTCGGGAAATCGACCACCGCACGCGTGCTGCAACGGCTGCTGAGCCGCTGGCCCGATCATCCGCGGGTCGACCTCGTCACCACCGATGGCTTCCTTTACCCCAACCGGGTCCTCGAGGATCGGGGACTGATGAATCGCAAGGGATTTCCGGAAAGCTATGACCGCCGCCGATTGATTGAGTTTGTCTCCCTGCTCAAGTCGGGGGCCGAACGGGTGGTAGCGCCCGTCTACAGCCATCAGGCCTATGACATCGTCCCGGGAGCGGAACGAGTCGTCACCCGTCCCGACATTCTCATCATCGAGGGATTGAACGTGCTTCAGGGAGGAGGGAGCGGAACCTACGTCTCCGACTTCTTCGACTTCTCGATCTATGTCGATGCCGACCCCGCCGACGTCGAGACCTGGTACGTGGACCGGTTCCTGACGTTGCGGGCCACCGCTTTCCAGGATCCCGCCGCCTACTTCCACCGCTACGTCGCCCTATCGGATGCGGAAGCCGAGGACGAGGGCCGCCGCATTTGGAAGGAGATCAACCTCGTCAATCTGGAAGAGAACATCGTCACCACCCGCGAACGAGCGACCCTGATCCTCCACAAAGACGGCGACCATTCTGTGCGCGAGGTGCGGTTGCGACGTCGATGAACGAGAACCTGCGTCACGCCCTCCGACTTTCCTTCTTCGATCGCCAGGCGGCACGCCGAATCAGCTTCGACTCGAGCGCCACAGCCGATGCCGTGGTGCTGGTGGCTGCGATCGAAGCGGTCCAGGTCGGGGTCTTGCTGGCCGTCACCCGCCGCTTCGACCTCATCGGGCTTCTCGAAGCGGTCATCCTCGGTATCGCCGGGTGGTTGATCTTGGCCGCCGCCATATGGCTGATGGGGACCAAGGTCCTCAAGGGATCAGGAGCCATCGAGGCGATGATTCGGGTTTCGGGCTTTGCCCGTCTGCCATTGCTTCTCGGGGTCGTCGACTACCTGATGGGATCGGGGATCTTTCGCCTCGTGGGCTTGGTGTGGCATCTGGCATTGCTGGTGGTCACGGCAGGGGTGGTGCTCGGGCTCCAGCTCAAAGAGGCCCTGGCCGCCGTCGCCCTTGGGGCAGCCTTGATCGCCGTCGTGCAATTGGTCTTCGGGGCAGCGCTCTTTCGATTCTGATGCCGAAGTATCGGCTGGACCTCTCCTATCTGGGGTCGGGCTTTCGGGGCCTGGCGAGACAGCCGGGACAGAGAACCGTGCAGGGCATGGTGGAGGAGTCTCTTTCCCGCATTATTCGGCGAGAGGTAACGACGGTTGCGGCCGGCCGCACCGACGCCGGGGTCCATGCCCGTCAGCAGGTGCTCAGCTTTTGGGTGGACCGGGACTTAGATGAGGGTCGGGTTTTGCGGTCGCTGGGAAAGACCCTCGCTCCGGAGATCGCCCCCTTCTCCTTGATCATGGTCGACGAGGCGTTCGATGCCCGGCACTCGGCGAAGTTCAGGACATATCGCTATCGAATCCTCAACCGGCAGATCGCCGATCCGTTTCATCACGCCACGGTTTGGCATGTCGCCGACGAGTTGAATATCGAGGCCATGGATATCGGGGTTTCACGGCTCGTGGGCGAACACGATTTCGCTGCCTTCTGTCGCGCTTCTTCCGCCGGGGGCACCATGCGCCGCGTCATATCCGCCACGTGGGCAGCCGCCGAGGTCGACCTGATTGAGTTCGAGATCTCGGCCCGCTCCTTCTGTCATCAGATGGTGCGCTCGATCGTCGGACTCTCAGTCGACATCGGACGGGGGTATCGGGGTCCTGAGGAGATGTCGGTGGTCCTGGCCAGCCGGGATCGGTCGCGGTCGGGGCAGATGGCTCCCGCCCGCGGTCTCTTCCTCTGGGAAGTGGGCTACTGATTTTGCAAGCAAGCCCGGTGGGTTAGACTGATGTGGCCTCGATTCGAGGCGCCAATTCCACGGCCACCGGCTGTTTCTCGCCGTCCGCGACCTATGCAAAAGACATTTACCCCCAAATCCGCCGATATCACCCGCAAGTGGTGGGTGGTCGACGCGGCCGGAAAGCCGCTGGGACGCCTCGCCACCGAGGTGGCGACTCTGCTCCGCGGCAAGCACAAGCCGATGTTTGCGCCTCATATGGACACGGGCGATTTCGTGATCGTCATCAATGCCGCCGAGGTGGAAGTGACCTCGAAGAAGAGTCAGCAGAAGATCTACTACCGGTACACCGGTTACCCCGGCGGGCTCCGCGAGGAGTCTTTCGAGAGCCTGCGGGAGCGGAGGCCGGAAGCGGTGATCGAGCGAGCCGTGCAAGGCATGCTCCCCAAGAACAAACTCGGTCGGAAGATGATCGGCAAGCTCAAGGTGTATGCCGGCGCCGATCATCCCCACGAGGCTCAACGCCCCGAGTTGAGAAAGGTCGAAGCCTGATGTCAAAGCCTCTCGCTCAGACGGTCGGCCGTCGCAAGGAATCGGTCGTCCGCGTCCGCCTGCGCGAAGGCAGTGGCCGGGTGGTGCTCAACGGCCGCCAATTGGAGGACTACTTCCCGACCATGGCCACCAGGATGCGAGTGATGGAGCCTCTCCAGCTCACCTCGAGTCAGGGCCGCTTCGATGTGGACGCCAGCCTCGAAGGCGGTGGGATCAATGGTCAGGCTGACGCTCTTCGCCTCGGTATCGCCCGGGCTCTGGTCGAGTACGACGCCGACATGAGACCCATGCTGAAAAAGGCAGGACTTCTGACTCGCGACGCTCGGGCAGTGGAGAGCAAGAAGTACGGTTTGCGCAAGGCCCGGCGGGCGGTGCAGTACACGAAGCGCTGACCTTGTCAGCGGCATCCCAGCATCGTTCGCTGCTCGGAAGCGGACGGCGACTCTTCGGCACCGACGGGGTGCGAGGCGTAGCCAACCTCGAGCTCACACCCGATCTGGCTTTGAGTCTGGGGCGTGCCGCCGGTCTCCAGCTCTCGGTCGGACCGGCGTTAGTGGGGCGCGACACCCGCCGTTCCGGGGAGATGCTCTCGTTGGCCCTTCAGTCCGGATTTCACTCTGCCGGGATTGACACCGTCGATGTCGGGATCATGCCCGCCGGGGGGATCTCCTATTTGACGGCGTCGACCGGGGCCACCATGGGAGCGGTCGTCTCCGCTTCCCACAATCCGGCCTCGGACAACGGCATCAAGTTTCTCAGCGCCACCGGTACCAAGCTGACCGACGACGAAGAAGATCAAATCGAGGTGCGGCTTCGTAGCGAGAGCGCACGGATTCCCACCGGTCATTTGGTAGGAACCCGCTTTCACGATTCGAAAGCCCTCAACAGCTATGTCTCCTTCCTGGCCAAAGTCGCCCGCTACTCCTACCGGGGTCTCAATCTGGCGGTCGATGCCGCCAACGGCGCCGCGTTTCAAGCTGCGCCCGCTGTCCTCAGCAAGTTGGGAGCTCAGGTCGAGCGCTACGCGGTTGAGCCGGATGGCACGAACATCAATCTCGATTGCGGCTCGACCTATCCCGAGTTCCTGGCGAGTAAGGCCGAAGGTCGCATTGGCCTGGCCTTCGATGGCGATGCCGACCGCCTGCTCGCCATCGACGAAGATGGGAACCCGGTCAATGGCGATGCGATCATGGCCATCGTCGCGTTGCATTGGAAAGCCCAAGGCCGTCTCAAGAACAACCGGGTGGTGGCAACCGTGATGTCGAACCTGGGCTTCCGCCGGGCAATGGAGGGCGCCGGCATCGAGCTGATCGAAACCAAGGTGGGGGACCGCTATGTCCTCGAAGCCATGAATGAGCACCGTGCAATCCTCGGTGGGGAACAGTCGGGTCACATCATCTTCCTTGACAAGGGCCGGACCGGAGATGGGTTGATGACGGCGATTCGCCTGCTCGACATCGTGGCCGGGTCCGGACAAGAGTTGCGTCAGCTGCGCAAAGAGGCGATGGTCGAATATCCCCAGGTGCTGAAGAATGTCAAAGTGGCGCGGGGCGTCGACCTCAGCGCCGCCAAAGAGGTTTGGGATGCCGTGGCCGAGGTCGAGAAGGAGCTCGGCTCCGAGGGCCGGGTTCTGATCAGACCCTCGGGAACCGAGCCCGTGGTTCGGGTCATGGTCGAAGCGGCTAGCCAAGAGCAGGCGGGCGGTTACGCTGATCGCCTGGCAGAAGTGGTCGCCAGGCAACTGGCCGAGCGATAGGAGGAACTAGCGAGTTACCGGAATGACCGATGGTGACGGTTCATAACTGATAGCGCCTGGCCTCCCCTGCAACGGGGAGGTGACGAGGAGGAAGGTCATCGAAAGATTCGGCGGATGCCTTCCCGGCCGGTCACGGCCGTAAGAGACCGAGAAAACCCGGAAGCGATTCCGACACAGAGGCGGTCTTGGTGACACTGGCCCAACCGGTGGTCAGCGAAACGTTGCCGTCGTGAGCGAGAGGACTTCGTCATGTGTGGCATCGTCGGTTACGTAGGACCGCGTTCGGCGGTAGAAATCCTGATTCCCGGACTGGCCCGGCTGGAATATCGCGGGTACGACTCCGCCGGCGTGGCTTTCTGGGAAGAAAAGGGAATCGCCATCATCAAACAGGCCGGCCGGATTGCCGACCTCGAGCGATCCCTGGCGAGGGCTGGAGTTCCCGATGCCCGGGCCGGTATCGGTCACACCCGCTGGGCGACCCACGGAGTTCCCAACACCATCAACGCCCATCCCCATCGCGATTGCACGGGTCAGGTGATCGTGGTCCACAACGGGATCATCGAGAACTGGATGGAGTTGAAAGCCGAATTGGAAGCAAACGGCCACGAGTTCGCCTCGGAGACCGATACCGAGGTGGTCGCTCACATGATCGAAGAGATGCCCGAGGTCGCCCTCGAGGAGGCGGTGCGATTGGTCATGAAACGGGCGGAGGGGGCGTTGGCGCTGGCGGTGATGAGGTCATCCGATTCCCAGCTTCTGGTGGGGGCCCGACGCGGGAGCCCGCTCGTGGTCGGCCGAGGCGAGGGGGAGAACTTCCTTGGCTCTGACATTCCCGCCTTCCTCGAGCACACCCGGAAGATGATCGTCGTCGACGACGATCGGGTGGTTGCGATCCGGCCCGAATCAGTGACGGTCACCGACCTTGACGGCAACCCGGTCGAGGCCGCCGAGCGCCTGATCGAGTGGGACCTGGAAGCGGCTGAAAAGGGCGGCTACGCGACATTCATGGAGAAGGAGATCTTCGAGCAGCCGAAGGCGATCGCCGACACCCTTCGGGGTCGAATCGGTCCCAACGGCCTGGTGCGTCTCACCGAGTTCGCCGAGGCCGAACGGCGGTTGCGCGAGATCGACAAAGTATTCGTAGTTGCCTGCGGAACCTCATTCCACGCGGCGATGATGGCCAAGTACGCGATTGAGCGCTGGACCCGGTTGCCGGTCGAGATCGACATCGCCTCCGAGTTCCGCTACCGCGACCCGGTGCTCGATCGGAGGTCGCTCGTGATCGGAATCTCCCAATCCGGTGAGACGCTCGACACCCTGGCCGCCGTCCGCTACGCCCGCGCCCAGGGCTCGGTCCTCGTGGGCGTTTCCAACGTGGTCGACTCGGCGCTGGCCCGGGAGGCAGACGCGGTTCTCTACACCAGGGCCGGCCCGGAGATCGGCGTTGCCGCCACCAAGACCTTCACGACGCAGCTGGTGGCGCTGCAGCTGATTGGTCTCCACCTCGCCCAGGTGCGGGGGACCATGGACGAGGGCACCATCGTCAATCTGGTGCAAGGCATCCGACGTCTTCCGGCCTCGGTGGAGGCGGTGCTCGAAACTGTGCCGGACATCACCGAGCTGGCCAAGGAGCTGGCCGACACCCGCGACGTCTTCTTCCTCGGCCGCAGCGGCGACTTTCCAGTGGCCATGGAAGGGGCACTCAAGCTGAAGGAGATCGCCTATGTCCGAGCCGAGGGTTATGCCGCCGGCGAGATGAAACACGGTCCCATAGCTCTGATCGAGCCCGGCGTGCTGGTGGTCGGGGTCGCAACCGACTCACATGTACGCGGCAAGACGTTGTCCAATATGGCGGAGATGAAGGCGAGGGGAGCAACCATTCTGCTGGTGCTGGCAGAGGGTCATCGTGATGAGGCGTTATCGGTGGCGGACCATATCGTGGAGGTGCCCTCGGGTCCCGACCTGATCTACACCGTGACCTCGGTCGTGCCCTTACAGGTGCTCGCCTATCAGATCGCGTCGGCCAGGGGACTGGATGTCGACAAGCCTCGCAACCTGGCGAAGACGGTGACGGTGGAGTGAGGATTCTCGGGTTGGGGGTCGACCTGGCCGACATCTCCCGGGTCGAATCGTTGCTCGAGCGCTATCCCCGCTTCGCCGAGCGCTGCTTCACTGAGCACGAGCGAAGCTATGCCCGACGATTTGCCAGCCCCGCCCGGCGTTATGCAGCCCGTTTTGCCGGCAAGGAGGCAGTGATGAAGTCGCTGGGCACCGGCTATCGGCGCATCCGCTGGACGGACGTCGAGATCACCGGAGGCGGGAAGCCCACCGTCAATCTCTACGGAACCGGAAAAGCCCGGGCTGAGGCGCTGGGTGTCACCGAGGTGCTGGTGACGATCACGCATACCGACCAAAGCGCCCTGGTGATGGCCGTCGCGGTCGGAGAGCACTGAGTGCTACCGGTCATCACTCCGGCGGAGGCGGCTCGCCTCGATCAAACCAGCCCCGTCGGAGTGGAGCTTCTCATGGACCGGGCCGGACGGGCCCTCGCCCGGGCCGCGGTGGCGATGGGCATGGCGTATGGGAAGAAGGCGGTGGTTCTCGCCGGGCCGGGAAACAACGGCGGCGACGGATACGTCGTCGCCCGCCTCCTCAAGGAACGCGGGGTCGGAGTCAGGGTCCAGGCCCTGGCTCCGCCGCGAAGAGCCGAGGCCCAACGGGCTCGTCAGCGGGCCATCGAAGCCGGGGTCAATACAGGTGATCTGAGCGAACCCGAGCCGGTCGATCTCGTCATCGACGCGCTCTTCGGTGGCGGCTTCCGACCCCACTCCGCCGTCTCCGCCTGGATCGAGAGCGCGCAGAGAGTCCTCGCCGTCGACATCCCCAGCGGTCTCGACCCGTTTACCGGGAGGGTGGCCGCGGCGGCATTCAAGGCCGAGCGCACAGTCACTTTTGGCGCTTACAAAGTGGGCCATCTTTTAAACGAGGGACCCGATCTCTCAGGCTTGATCGAGGTCGCCGACATTGGCCTCCCCTCGCCGGACCCGGCCATGTATCTCGTGGAAGAGTCGGATGCCTCATTACCCGGGCGGTCTCGCCGCGCTCACAAGTGGTCGGCGGGATCGGTTCTGGTGGTCGGTGGCGCGGTGGGCATGACCGGAGCCGCGGTGATGGCCGGACGGGCGGCCCTGCAGTTCGGCGCTGGCGCCGTCGGCCTGGCGGTGCCCGATTCCGCCGCCGACGCGGCGGCCGCCAACGCTCCCGACCTGCTTCACCATCGCCTCGAGGATCTCCCGGATCGCTACCGGGTATTGGTGATCGGCCCCGGACTTGGTCACGAACATGACGACCTGGCGTCAAAGCTCATCGCCACCTGGAGCGGGCCGGTGGTGGTGGATGCCGATGCCCTCTCGCTGGTGTCTGAGTCCGATTCCAAATTGGTGCTGACTCCGCACGCGGGGGAGTTCGAACGGTTGGGTGGGGGGGAACCCTCGCCCGAGAATGCCCTTGCTTTGGCCCGCAGGCTGGAAGCCACGGTCTTGCTCAAGGGCAATCCCACCGTGGTCGCCGCAGCTGAGCAGCCGTGGATCGTCAATACCGGCGGGCCCGAGCTGGCAACGATCGGCACCGGCGACGTCCTCGCCGGAATGATCGGAGCACTGCTGGCCCAGGGTCTCGAGCCGGCAGTCGCCGCTCGCACCGCCGCTTTCTGGCACGGACGGGCCGGTGCTCAACTCGCCTCGCGGACCACTGTTACCGCCCCGGCTCTCATTGAAGAAGTTGGCCGGTTGCGATGAGGCCGTCATGGGTTGAGATCGACCTCCGGGCGATCGCTCACAACGTGGCCGCCTTGCGGGATCTGGTCGCTCCGGCGGCCGTGTGCGCAGTGGTCAAAGCCGATGGCTACGGGCATGGCGATGTACCGGTGGCCGAGGCAGCGCTGGCGGCGGGGGCGGAATGGCTGGCGGTGGCGCTGTTGGAGGAAGGGATTCGGCTACGCGAGGCCGGGATCGAGGCACCGGTTCTCGTCCTTTCGGAGCCCGATCCTTCCGACGCGGTTGAGCTCCTCCATTGGGGTCTGACCCCCACCGTCTACCGCGAGGAAATGATCGACGCTCTGGGAGAGGCGGCCGTGGTGATGAGCGGGGTTCATTTGAAGATCAACACCGGCATGCACCGGGTCGGGGCCAAGCCCGAAGACGTGGGGGATCTCCTCGCTCGCATCGATCGTTATCCGCTCCTGGCTCTGGCCGGGGTCTTCACCCACTTCGCCTCCTCCGATGAGGACGACGGATTCACCCGTGAGCAGGTGGAACGATTTGACCGTGCTACCCAGGGGATCGAGGGTCCCCTGGTCCACATGGCCAATACCGCCGGAGCCATCCTCCATCCGTCTTCACGGCGCGACCTGGTCCGCTTGGGAATCGGGATCTATGGGCTGCATCCCTGCGACGACACGCGCCCCTACGTTGGCCTCCGCCCGGCCATGCGAATCGTGTCGCACGTGGCCTTCGTGCAGAGATTGGCCGCTGGCGAGCGCCCCTCCTATGGCCGCCGCCGCGAGCTGGCGACGGACGCTTACGTGGCCACAGTTCCCCTCGGCTACGCGGACGGCGTGCCGCGTCTTTTGACAGACAAGCTCGAGGTCCTCATCCGGGGGAAGCGCCGACCCCTGGCGGGAACCGTCACCATGGATCAAATCATCGTTGACGTCGGCGACGAAGAGGTAAACGCCGGTGAAGAGGTGATATTGCTCGGCCCGCAGGGAGATGAGGAGGTGACCGCCGACGAATGGTCGTCGAATCTGGGCACGATCTCCTACGAGGTGGTCTGCCAGATCGGACCGCGCCTTCCTCGCCGGTACGAATCGTGACCCTGACCGCGATCGCCGGGGTCAAGGTCGGTCACTGGACCGATCCCGAGATGAGGACGGGATGTACGGTCGTCGTCCTTCCCGAACCCAACGTGACCGGGGTTGACGTGCGAGGCGGAGCGCCTGGCACCCGCGAGACCGACCTGCTCGGCGTGGGGATGAGAGTGGAGCAGGTCCAGGCCATTCTGCTAACTGGCGGGAGTGCCTTCGGTCTGGCGGCTGCCGACGGCGTGGTGCGGGAGCTCCTCGAGGATGGCCGCGGTCATCCCACTCCGGCCACCCCGGTGCCGATCGTGCCCGCCGCGGTGGTCTTCGATCTGCCGCTGGAGGGCGGCGGGGTTCGCCCTGGGCCCGAACAGGGAGCGTTGGCATACCGTGCGGCATCGGCGGATGAGGTCACGATGGGGCGGGTCGGAGCCGGCGCTTCGACTTCCTGTGCCAAGTGGCGGGGGTTCGACCTCCGGGTAATGGCCGGGATCGGCTCGGCCGCGGTCCCCACCCCCGACGGCCACCTGGTGGCGGCACTGGTGGTGATGAACCCGGTGGGAGACGTGTTCAGCCTCGATGGTCGCTCCCTCACCGGCGGTGATCCGATTCCCGGACCACCGGCTCCACCGCCCTGGGCCGGGACCAACACGACGCTCATCTCCGTCGTTACCGATGTGGCGATGTCGCGCGCCGAACTAACCCGTCTGGGAATCCGCGCCCATGACGCGATCGGCGCTTGCGTTCGTCCGGCTCACACCCGTTTCGACGGCGACGTGGTCTTCATGACCGCGGTCGGCACTGAGCCCGGCGACGTCGATCTGGCAGCCGAGGCGGCGTTTGTTGCGTGCGGGCTCGCCATCGAGAAAGCGGTGTCTGCCAGCACGAGCTAACCCGGGATTAGGCGAAGCGAGCCTCGAATCGTTCGGCTCGGCTGATGATCTGGTGGGGGAGCTGCATCAGCTTCTCCTGGATCTCCGCCGCCTTGCTGGTGAGATCCTCCAGGGCTCCGACGTTCCAATCCCGCAGCAGCGGCTGGAGGACCCGGTCGTGGTGGATACGGAGGTTATAAACCCCGGCCTTGGCGACCTCGATGGAGCGGCGGAGAAAACCGGGGATGACCGTCCCTGGCATCTCGAAGCTGGAGAGCGCCTTGTAGATCCCTTCGAGAGCGAGCGAGGGGGCCACTTTCACCAAGGCCGCCATCACGCCTTTGTAGAAGATGAAGTGATGGTTCTCGTCGGAGGCAATGAGCCTCATTAGTTCGAAGGCGACGGGGTCGTCGGTGAGTTTGCCGGCGTTGCGATGCGACACCCGGGTGGCGAGCTCCTGAGCGGTCGTGTAGGCGAAGAGTTCGGCGATGTTTTGCCACGAAGGGTGGTAGCCGGTGGTCATCACCGACAGCCGGTCGTCCTCGAGCAGCCGGGGATTGCAATTACGGGAGGTGAGGAGGTAGCTCCGCAGGGCGATGGCGTGTTGCCCCTCTTCCGCGGTCCAGAGCCGGTTCCACTCGGCCAAGGCCGAGTCGGCCGGCACCCTGCTTTCGATCGCCGAGTGGTAGTAGGGCAGGTTGTCTTCGGTCAGCAGATTGAGGACGAGAGAGGTGCGGGCAGCTTCCGAGATCGTGCACTGGGAGACGTCCCACGGCTCCTCGACGTAGCTCCGGCCTTGCTCCCAGGGGACGAACTCGTGAAAATACCAGTGCTCTCGGCGCTGCCGATGCTCATCGAAGAGGCGCTTGATGTCGCCTTCGATGGCGCTGAGGACTTCAAGCTGTTGATCGAACACCACGAAAGAGTGAGATTACCCACTCCTTCTGGGGGACAAACGCCGCCGTTGAGGTAATTACCTTTGCAGCGATGAGCGAAGCCTTGCGGGAATTGACCGAGGTAGCCCTCGTGTGCACCCGCTGTCGTCTCGCCGAGACCCGTACCCAGGTGGTTTTCGGGGTGGGCGATCCGGCGGCTGATCTGATGTTCGTCGGGGAGGCTCCCGGCTTCAACGAGGATCAGCAAGGGGAACCGTTCGTCGGAGCTGCCGGGCAGCTACTCAACCGCCTGCTATCTGAGATCGGCCTTTCTCGCGAGGACGTATATATCGCCAACGTCATCAAGTGCCGACCGCCGGGCAATCGAGATCCGCTGCCCGACGAGATCGACTGCTGCAAGGGCTATCTGCGGGCTCAGATCGGCTTGATCGACCCCAACGTGGTGGCGACGCTGGGCAACTTTGCCACCAAGCTCCTCCTCCGCACCGAGACGGGAATCACCCGTCTGCGTGGTCGCAGTTACCCGTGGTGGCAGGGTCGGTTGTTGGTACCCACCTATCACCCCGCCGCCGCTCTGCGCTCCCCCAACTCGCTAATACCGGAGATGCAGAACGACTTTCAGCTCATCAGCCGGGCGCTGGAGACGCCGCGGGTGCGGCCCCCGGCGGTGGAGAAGGCGAGTGAGCAGATGAACCTTTTCACGTGATCGGCGCCGGCGATGTTTGAGGTTTGCTGCCGGCTGCCGGCGGACACGGCCAACCTTGGCGTCCGTTTGGCGCCGATGCTCGAAGCTGGTGACATTGTCTTGCTGGTCGGAGAGCTCGGTTCGGGAAAAACCCTGTTTGTCGCTGGGCTCGCCGCCGGTCTCGGCGTGGAGGAGATGGTGACCAGTCCTTCCTTCGTGCTCGTGCGGCAGTATCGCACCGGCTTTCTTCCCCTCACCCACGCTGACATCTACCGGCTCCGGACCCGGAATGAATTCGAAGACCTCGATCTCGTGGCTGCTGCAGAAGACGGCGTGCTGGTGATCGAGTGGGGGGACGCAATCGAGGCGGAATTGCCAGGCGATCATCTCCGCATCGATTTCGAGGTCGATGCCGACGAAGCCCGCACGATTTCTTTTATCCCGAGCGGGCGGTGGGCCTCGCGCCTGCCGGGTGGTTTGCTGTTGTGAGGCTGCTCGCAATCGAGACCGCCACTGCCCAGTCGGCGGTGGCGCTGACCCTCGATCGACAGGTCCAAGCGACAGCCACCCGGGTCGATCGGACCGGGCACGGGACCTTTCTCGTGCCCGCCATCGAGTTCTGCCTCGACCAAGCCGGCTGGTTCCCCGACGACCTCGACGCCATCGTGGTGGACGTCGGCCCCGGGCTCTATACCGGGATCAGGGTGGGGATCGCCACCGCACAGGGACTGTCGGCAGCGCTGGGAATCCCGGTGGTCACAGCATCCTCCCTCGACGCCCAAGCCCTGGCGGCGTCAACCGGGCATCGCCACATCTTCTCGGTGGTCGATGTGCGACGGGGCGAGCTTGCTGTCTCTACATTTCGACCGGTACCCGGGGGCGTGGTGCGTGACTCCGAGGCCGAACTCATGGACCCCGATCAGTTGCGGGACGTGCTGATGTCTGACCCGGGAAACCCATTGGTGGTGGGAGACGTTCCCGCGCTCCCTGATTCTGTCTTGCGAGGCCAGCACCGGGTCAAGGTGGGGCGGCCGCGGTATCCGGCGGTGCGAGCGGTGCTCGAGATCGGGATGTCAAAACTCGAGCGGGACAACTTCGCCTCCGAGCCCCTGACTCCTCTTTATCTGCGAGAACCCGACGTCAACCTCAACTGGGAAAAGCTGGCACCGGAGGATCCATGGTCGTCGGGTTCGTAATCCGCATGATGACCGAGGCCGACATTGCTGCCTGCCTCAAGATCGAGGAGGCCACCTATCCCGTGCCCTGGACGGAGGGGATCTTCCGTGACGAGTTGGTCGCGGCCGGAAGGACGTATCTCGTAGCCGAAGGCCCCGACGGCATCGCTGGCTATGGCGGGTTGATGGTGGTGCTGCCCGATGCCCATATCACCTCGGTAACCGTCGATGCGGCCTGGCGGGGTCGCAACATCGGCACCCGTCTGATGCTCGAGCTGGCCTCCGCCGCCCGGTCGGCGGGGGCCGCCAGTTTGACCTTGGAAGTCCGGGTCTCGAATCGCAATGCCCAGGCGCTTTACAACAAGTTCGGGATGGCGCCGGTAGGAGTGCGCAAGGGCTACTACCGCGACGAAGACGCCCTCATCATGTGGGTTCACGACATCGACGGCGACCTCTATCAGGAGAGACTCGACTCGATCCGCGCGGAGCTTGGGACATGACCCCGCTGGTCCTCGCCTTTGAGACCAGCTGCGATGAAACCGCGGTGGCGGTGGTTAAAGGGCGCGAGGTGCTCTCCTCGATCCTGTCCTCGCAAGTCGATTTGCATGCTCGCTTCGGGGGAGTGGTGCCGGAGGTGGCGGCCCGGGCCCATGTCGAGGCCATCCGCCCCCTCACCCATCGGGCCTTGGTCGAGTCAGGCGTCCACCCGGCCGATCTCGATGCGGTGGCGGCCACCGCTGGCCCGGGGCTGGTGGGGGCGCTCCTGGTGGGACACTCCTTTGCCAAGGCGACCGCCTTCGCCCGACAGCTGCCCTTCATCGGTGTCGATCACATGGAGGGACATTTGATGGCGCCACGGATCGAGTTCGATACGTTCCAGCCCCCCGCCGTCGTGCTCTTGGCCTCGGGCGGCCACTCGCAGATAATCCACGCCCGCGATTGGGGCGAGTACCAGTTGATGGGGGAAACCATCGACGACGCTGCCGGCGAGGCCTTCGACAAGCTCGCCCGGCTCCTCGGCCTTGGCTTTCCGGGCGGGCCAGAGATCGATCGGGCGGCCGAGGGGGGGGATCCCCGCGCCGTGTCCTTTCCGCGGGCGATTCCGGATCGGCCCTATCACGTGTCTTTCTCCGGCCTGAAGACCTCCGTCAGCACATATCTCCGCAAGACCAGGCGGAGCGGCGAGCTGCCACCGCTGGCCGACGTCGCGGCCTCGGTCCAGGAGGCGATCGTCGACGCGCTGGTGGATAAGACCATGCGGGCTGTCGACGACACCGGAGTCAAGGTGCTCGGGGCCGGAGGAGGCGTGCTAGCCAATCGCCGCCTCCGGGCTCGGCTCGAGGAAGAGGCGGCCAGTCGAGGAGTGACCTTGTGCCTACCGGCGCCGGCGCTCTGCACGGACAATGCCGCCATGATCGGAGTTGCGGCCGGCCATTGGCTGGAGAAGGGTCACATCAGCGACTGGGCCGCCCCGGTCGATCCCGGTCGCCGGCTCTGATCGTGAAAGACCGCGGCCCCAAACCCGACCAGGAGGTCACTCCACCAGATACCGACGACGCTGCTGAGGGTGTTGCCAACCTCCGCTCCGGCAATGCCTCGATGCTCCAACACGATTCGGGTTTTTCCGCGCAGATCCTCGAAGCGAACCTCAACCTCGGTCTGCGGAGGGTCATCGGCCGGCTCCGGGCTCAGCCAGGAGAAGATCAATCGTTTTCCGGGATCCCACACCGAGACCTCTCCCATTACGAACGTCTGGTCGGGGTGGACCTCGAGTAGCCGGTCGCCTTCGAAGCGGATCGTTGCCTCGGCATCAAACCGCCACATGTGACGAGGAGTCCTCTTCCACCATTTGTCGATGGCGCTGGTGAAGATCTCGAAGGCGTGATCGGGATCGGTGTTGACGACGGTGTTGACGATCATGGCTCTCCGACCTCCTTCTGCAAAGAGATCAGCTGATCGGTCCAGAAGCCGCGCATGTCCTCGAGCCACGATTGGAGATCCTCCAGCGGCTCCGGCCGCAGCGCATAGATCCGCACCCGGTAGTCATCGTTGCTTTGGTGACCGTCGACCAGGTCGTTCGCTCTCAGCAACCGGAGGTGGCGGCTGAGCGCCTGGGGGCTGACTCCAACTTTCTCCGCCAACTCCCCCGCCCGGTGAGGACGGCGGCTCAACGTTTCCACCACTGCTCGCCGGGTGGGATCAGCCAGGGCTTCGAACAGGCTGTCGACGGTCACGAGATCGGGGAGCCGAAGATCCAGCGGTGGCCTTCGGGATCGGTGGCGCGGTAGGTTCTCTCTCCGTACTCCTGGTCGGCTGGCTGGTCGATGACGGTCGCACCGGCCTCGAGCGCCCTGCGGAAATGGGCGTCGACATCATCGACTTGCACCATGAGCTGGGAAGCGATGCCGGCAAGCTCTATGGGTGGGGCCATGCCGGCATCGCGCCAGGCGCTGGCCAGCATCAGCCGCTGGCCACCCATCTCGAGCTCGGCGTGAGCAATCGTTCCGTTTTCGCCTTCCATCCGCATGGTTTCCTCAAAGCCAAAAGCAGTGGTGAGGAACTCGAGGGCGGCCGGGGCGTCGCGGTAGGCCAGCATGGGGAAGATACGTTGCGTCATAACTAAACCCTAGCATTAAATATTGCGCCAAGAGGCAAGGATTCTCCGATTAGCACTCCCTGATCGTGATTGCTAACGTGCTGTTAGCACTCCGAAGGAGCGAGTGCTAACCGTTTTAGACAGGAGGAGTCCAGATGAAGCTTCGCCCCCTTGGCGATCGCGTCGTCGTCAAAGCCGAGGATGAGCTCGAGCAGAAGACCGCTTCCGGCCTGGTCATTCCCGACACGGCTAAGGAAAAGCCGATGATCGGTGAGGTCCTAGAGGTCGGACCGGGTGCCCTCAACGACGACGGCAAGCGCATGCCGGTTGACGTCAAAAAGGGAGAGCGCGTGCTCTATTCGAAGTACGCCGGCACCGAGGTCAAGCTCGAAGGCACGGAGTACCTGGTGCTGTCGGCCCGCGACATCCTGGCCGTCGTTTCTTGAGTAAGGAGAAAAGTCATGCCAGCTAAGGATCTACGTTTTGACGAGGACGCTCGCCGCGGCCTCGAGGCGGGCGTCAACAAGCTCGCCGATGTGGTCAAGGTGACGCTCGGTCCCAAGGGCCGCAACGTCGTTTTGGAGAAGAAGTGGGGCGCACCCACCATCACCAACGACGGCGTCACCATCGCCAAGGAAATCGAGTTGGACGACCCATGGGAGAACATGGGCGCTCAGCTCACCAAGGAAGTTGCCACTAAGACCAACGATGTCGCCGGCGACGGCACCACGACCGCCACCGTGCTGGCGCAGTCGATGGTCAAAGAAGGTCTTCGTAACGTCGCCGCCGGGGCCAACCCGATGGACCTCAAGCGAGGCATCGAGCAGGCCGTCGACGCGGTAGTCAAGGCCATCGGCGATCTCTCCACCCCGATCGAGTCCAAGAAGGTGGCGGCAGTTGCCTCAATCTCGGCCAACAACGACATGTCGGTCGGCAAGACCATCGCCGAGGCATTCGACAAAGTGGGCAAGGACGGCGTCATCACGGTGGAAGAGGGCCAGACCTTTGGTCTCGAGCTCGAGTTCACCGAGGGCATGCAGTTCGACAAGGGGCTGACCTCCGCCTACTTCGTCACCGATGCCGATCGCCAAGAGGCCGTGCTCGAGAACCCATACATCCTGATCGCCAACCAGAAGATCAGCTCGGTCAACGACCTGCTGCCGGTGCTGGAGCGAGTGATGCAGGCGTCACGCAGCGTCCTCGTTCTGGCCGAAGATGTCGAAGGCGAAGCGTTGGCGACCCTGGTCGTCAACAAGATTCGGGGCACCTTCGCCTCGGCGGCGGTCAAGGCGCCCGGGTTTGGTGAGCGTCGCAAGGCCATGCTCCAGGACATCGCCATCCTCACCGGCGGGACAGTCATCTCCGAAGAGGTCGGGCTCAAGCTCGAGAATGTCTCCTTGGACATGCTGGGCAGCGCCCGCAAGGTGGTCATCACCAAGGACGCCACCACCATTGTCGATGGCGGGGGCAAGGACACCGATGTCAAGGCTCGGATCAAGCAGATCGAGCGAGAGATCGAGAACACCGACTCCGACTGGGACCGCGAGAAGCTCCAGGAGCGGCTGGCCAAGCTCTCCGGCGGTGTCGTGGTGGTCAAGGTCGGCGCCGCTACCGAGGTCGAGCTGAAGGAGAAGAAGCATCGCATCGAGGATGCTGTCTCCGCCACCCGCGCCGCGGTTGAAGAAGGCATCGTTCCCGGTGGTGGAGTCGCATTGCTTCGGGCCCAGGGCGCGGTCGACAAACTGCGCGGTGGCACCGATGACGAGAAGACAGGACGGTTGATCGTGCGCCGGGCTCTCGAGGAGCCTCTGCGCCAGATCGCCATCAACGCCGGCGCCGAGGGTGGCGTCGTCGTTGAGCGGGTCCGTTCGGAAACCGGCAACACCGGCTTCAACGCCCAGACCGGAGTCTACGAAGACCTGATGGCGGCCGGAGTCATCGACCCGGCCAAAGTCACCCGCTCGACGCTGCAGAACGCGGCTTCGATCGCGGCCCTGCTGCTCACCACCGATGCTTTGGTTGCTGAGCGCAAGGAGGAGAAGCCAGCTGCTGCCCACGGTCATCCCGGTGGCGGCGGCGACATGGACTTCTAAGCCGACCAAACCCAGAAGAAGGGCCCGCTTTCCGGCGGGCCCTTTTTCTATTCCCGGCTACCGGCTCTGGAGGGCGTCGAGCGCCACCGCCATCGAGGCCGCGACCCGGAAGTCCAGGCGGGGGTCGGGGACCTGAATCGTGTAGCGGTCTCGAACCGCCACCGCCCGTTCGCTGCTCATCACCTGCTGGCCGGTGGCTTGATCGACGAAGTCGAAATGGAATAGGAACGGAATCCAGATATCACCGACCACCGGGAGGAAATCCCAGATCCGTCGCAGAATCGCCACCGTCTGATTTCGCTCCTGTCCCCGGGCGGTCACCCCGTCGTAGGTGAGCTGCCAGGTAGAGCGGAGGAGGCTCTGGGCGAACTCCTTCTTGAACCAACCGATGGCATTGCCTTCTGCGTCGAAGACATCGTGCTCGGCCCTGACGTCGAGGCCATGGCGCGCTTTGAACGAGAAGACCTTTTCGCGCTTTGCCTCGTCGGCGTAGAAGATCACCTCTTCCTTGAACTGCATCCGCTTCTGCTGAGCAAAGGCGAGGAGGGCACCTTCGGTTCCGTCGGCCTCCGCCTCTCTGATCTCGTATCGGTTCACCATCACCGTGATTTTCTGCTTGACGAGGAAGGTGGGGATGTGGGTGGGTTCCATCAGGCGAGTTTGGCACGCAGCCGGGCCTGGACCTCAGGCCAATCGCCATCGGTCATGCCAAACCAGGCGGTGTCCCGATTGTGACCCTTGACGATCATGTGCTGGCGAAAGATGCCTTCGAATTGGAAGCCGAGGCGGAGCGCCGCCGCCCGGGACCTTTGGTTGCGGGCGTCACATTTCCATTCGACCCGGCGAGCCAGGTACTCCGTAAAGCAGTGGTTCAGCAGCAGATAGATGGTCTCGGTGTTGACCACCGTCCGCTGGGCCGCCGGGACGTACCAGATGTGTCCCAGCTCGACACGGCGGTGGGCGGGGTCGTAGTTGCACATCGTGGCCATACCCACGGCACCGCCCTTGTGTTCCACCGCGAACCAGAGGGGATCGGCGGAGGCCGCCCGCTCGGCGATCCACTCCGTGAACTCCGCCTGATTCGGCCAGGGCCCGTACGCCATGTAGCTCCAAACGGATTCGCTGGCCTCATCCCCATGAGTGCCGGCATACAGATCGGGGGCATCGTCTGGAACCGGCGGACGCAGCGTGACCTCGGTCCCATGGAGCGTCGTCCCCCGCAGCGTGCTCGGCGCTTTCCTCAAAAAACCCAGTCCAGAGCGTCCGACAACCGATCCCGCCAGGCTTCCCAGGTGTGACCGTCCCGGCTCTCGACGTACTTCACCTTGAGACCGGCTCTTTGCAAGCGATGCGACATGGTGCGGTTCTCGCCGATCATGCGCTCGAAGGTCCCACAGGACATGAACACGCGCGGGGGCAGGCGGGAAGGCTCGAGGCGATGCAATAGGCTGGCGATGGGAGCAAGGAGATGCTGCGCTGATCCCCAGCCCCTGGTCTGAGCGAAGGTCCCCGACTGGAGGATCATTCCGCTGAAGACGTCGGGATAGCGCCACGCCGTGTGGAGCGCAGCCACCGCTCCGAGGCTGGCCCCCATCACCACTCGCCGATCCACGAGAGGAATCTCGTTTTCGATCGCGGGCAGGGCTTCTTCCACCACGAAGCGAGCGTGATCCTCGTTGGCGGCATATTCATGAAGCCGTTCTTGCGGCCATGAGAAGGCAACCACCAGCGGGCCCACGACTCCCGCATGAATCAGGTTGTCGAGCACCAGCGCCATTGACCCGTACTCGAGATAATCGCCCCCGTCGTGGACGAAGAGCAGCGGATAAGCCCGTTCCGGCTCGAAGGATGCCGGTCGGTACAACGTCAGTTTCCGGGAGGACACGAACAGGTCGGCAAACGATCCGGTCGGAGTGCCGGCGTGAACCTCCGCGAATTCGGGCACCGAGTAACCAAATCCACGACACACGGAGTTGGTGCCGAAAGGGTTAGTGGTGGTCAGAGGGTTGAGGGGGTCGTTGATCCAATTGGCATGGTGATTCCGCTGCACTTCCAGCTTGTATTCGAGCCGGGCCCCATCTGGGAGCGATATCCGCAGCCACCACAGGTCCTGGCCATCGAATCGGGCAAATCGGTGCTGGCCGGGAAACCCGGCGATCATGGGACGAAGGGCCACCGCGTCGGCCTCTCCCCGAAAGAGAAAGGTCGCCTTACCCGGCTCCACCAGCGGAAATTGTTTGCTGCTGACGAAGCGGTCAATCGCCGCCGCGTCAGCCTCCCGCAGCGGTTCGAGGATGTCCGGCGCAGTCATCAAACCGCTCGCACCTGCGCAATCTCCCCGACGTGTTGCAGGATTCCCCGCAATTCGTCGTAGTCCTCGTGCCGCATCCGGATCCAGGCGTTGGCCATATATCCCGCTTCGACGGGCTGGGTGGGGGTCCCTGGCGGCGGCAAGTGATAATCGACAATCAACCCTCCGTAGCGGTCCTGCACCTCCGCCATGCCTTCGTAGCCACTGATCACGCCGTCTCGGTCGGGACGGAGGGCGATGATGCCGGCGGAAAAGCGACGCGAGGGTTGGCGAGAGATCCTGCCGTAGCAAACGGCCATGGCCCATTCCTGGTAGACGTCGAGATCGTTGGCGGCGCAGTAGAGATCCCAGGCCCCGACCCCGGGTGGCCGGCAGCCGATCTCGGAGAACTTCAGACCTTTCGGTCCGTAGAACCACTCCATATGTGTGGCGGAAGTGCCGATCCCCAGTGCCGGAATTACCCGCTGGCCTAGAGCTTTGACTTCGTCATAGCCAGGCTGGTCGATGCGATTGCTGGTGATGAACACAGGTGAGATCCATCGAGTGCGCATTGCCTCGAGCACACCGGGGTAGTAATGGCTGACGAAATCGCATGCGACTTCGCCATCGATCGAGATCGTGTCATAGAAGCCCTCGTGTCCCTCGATGAACTCTTCGACTGCGACCGAGCGCCCGTAGTCAAAACCGAGGGAGGGGAGCGCGGCAAGGACATCGGCATCGCTGTCAACGCGGCGCGTCCCCGCGGCACCGGCGGCATCGCGGGGTTTGATGACCAACGGATACCCGACGTGATGGGCAAAGGCGTAGAGCTCTTCGGCGCTTCCCACCCCCGCCGATTGAGCGGTGGGGACGCCCACCTGACGGAGGGCTTCCTTCATCGCAGGCTTGTCGCGGCACAAGAAGGCGGTGTAGGAGGACGTCCCGGGAATCCCACATCGTTCCCGCACGGCCGCCGCCGCTTCGACATGCGCTTCGATCGTCGCTTCGAGTCGGTCGACATGTACATACGACTGGACCCGTCGTACGGCCTGTTCGAGGGCCTCCACGTCGACTACCGATCCGACCTGTTCATAGTGGGTGAGCCAGCCCTTCATCTCGGGATCAAGCCAGTCCTTGGGGCGCTCGCCGATTCCGATCACCGTGGCCCCCACGCTCGCCAATGAGCGGGGAAACTCACGCTGATAATTGGGAAAGCTCGGCTCAACGAAGATGACATTCACGATCGGTTGCCGATCACCTTGCGATAGAGGTGGTCATATTCGTTGGCTCGTCGCTCCCAAGAGTTGTCCTCTGACATGCCGTTCCTCTGCAGCCGCTCCCACTGTGCCCGGTTCGGATATGTCGCCAGGGCTTGGTCGAGCGCCCAGGCCAGGCCGACTTCGGTGTAGTGGTCGAAGACGAAGCCGGTTCCCTCACCCGATCCGGAATCGTAATGGGTGACCGAATCAGCCAAGCCTCCCGTGCGGCGGACAATCGGTGGGGTGCCGTAGGCCAGGCTGTACATCTGATTGAGACCACTTGGCTCATAACGCGAGGGCATGAGGAAGACATCGGCACCGGCCTCGATCAGATGGGCCATGTCCTCGTCGTATCCCTGCTGGAAATGGGCGCTGGAAGGAAAGGTGGATGCCAGCCAGGTGAGCGCCTGTTCATACCGATTCTCTCCCGAGCCCAAGCCGACAAAGGTGATGTGGCCCGATTCCAGGCGGCGCGCGAGCGGACGGATCATCAGCTCGACCCCTTTTTGGCCGGTGAGACGGCTGACGATCCCGACGGTCATCTGGTTGGGGCTGGCCACCAGTCCGGCTCGCTCCAGCAGCGCTCCCTTATTGGCGACCTTGGCTTCGAGGGAGGTTTCGGAATAGTTGACCGGGATGCGGGGATCCGTGCGCGGGTTCCAAACCGTGGTGTCGATCCCGTTGAGGATCCCATAGAGATCGCCCGATCGATACCGGAGAATCCCATCTAGGCCGACCCCGTACTCGGGGGTTTGGATCTCCCGCGCATAGGTGGGAGACACCGTGGTGATGGCATCGGCATACATCAGGGCATGCTCCATGAAGGAGAGACGGCCCTCCCGGAGATGGTCCTGATGCAGGAGATAGCTCTTGGTCCCCATGCTGAGCGCGCCAGCCACTTCGGCTCCGAACACACCCTGGTAGGCGAGATTGTGGATCGTGAAGATGGATCGAGTCTGAGCGAGGACCGGATCGCTTTGATAGGTGCTCCGCAGAAACAGTGGCAGAAACCCGGTGTGCCAGTCGTTGGCGTGGGCAATATCTGGTGACCAGGAGCGACGGCGGCAGAGCTCGAGGGCGGCGTGGGTCAGAAACAGGAAGCGGAGGTGCTCGTCGCCATCGTTGCGGTAGATCCCCTCCCGATCGTAGAACCGGGGATAGTCGATGAACCAGTTGCGACCGTCCTCTGCCAGGTAGGCGTCGAACGACTCTCCCCCCAGCAGCGTGATGGGAACCGATTCGAAGACTCGATGGAGGCGGTGGTTTCCCTCGTGAACTCGGGAATAGAAGGGGCTGACCACCATGGGTTCATGACCGATCCCCTGCAGGGCTTCGGGTAGCGCCTCCGCCACATCCGCCAGACCACCGGTTTTGGAAAAGGGCGCGACTTCGGCAGTCACGAACAGGATCCGCACGACTCGATTCTGTCACGCCCTCCGTCCGGCGGGGCCAGGTCGACGCCCACTACCGTTTTCTGGTGCCCGACGTCGTCTTCGTAGCGCCCTACTTTCTTCCCACCACCGCTCGCTTCATAGATGCCGTTGGCCGCACGCCTGGGGTCCGTCTTGGCCTGATCAGCCACGATCCGCGGGAGAAGCTCGGGCCTGACGTGAGCAATCGCCTCACCTCGCACCTCAGGGTCGACAACACTCTCGATACAGCTCATCTAGTCGGGGCCGTTGCGGCCATCGGTCGCCAGATGGGTGGCATTGATCGACTGATGGGCCCGCTCGAGGAATTGCAGGTTCCGCTGGCGGTGGTGCGCGAACAGCTCGGCATTGCCGGAATCGATGTCGAGACTGCCCGCAACTTTCGTGACAAAGATCGGATGAAGAGCGTGATGGCGCGAAACGGCCTGCCCTGTGCCCGGCACCGACTGGTGGGCACGGCCGACGAGGTCCGCCGCTTCATCTCAGAAGTCGGGCTGCCAGTGGTGGCGAAGCCTCCGGCAGGATCGGGGACCCGCAACACATTTCGATTGAACGATCCCCAACAGGTGGAGGATTGGCTGGCATGGTCATCTCCGGCTCGCGATCAACCGACCTTGCTGGAGGAGTTCGTCATTGGTGAAGAGCACGCGTTCGATTGCGTCTTCGTCAAGGGACGTCCGGTTTGGTGGAACATCACTCGCTATTACCCGACACCCCTCCAGGTGATGGAGAATCCCTGGATTCAATGGGCGGTGATCCTTCCCCTTGACATCTCCGGGCCTGAGTACGAGGACATCCGTCAGGCGGGACCGCGGGCGATCGCCACCCTCGGCCTCGAGACCGGTCTCGTCCACATGGAGTGGTTTCGGCGGCCGGATGGTTCGATTGCCATCTCGGAAGCGGCGGTCCGACCTCCCGGAGCTCAGTTCTCTACCTTGATCTCATACGCCCACGATTTCGATCTGTATGCGGCGTGGGCGAGGCTGATGACCTACGAGGAGTTCGACCCGCCGGAGCGCAAATTCGCCGTCGGGGCGGCATATCTGCGGGGTCAGGGCCAGGGGAGGGTGGTTGGTATCACCGGGCTTGAGCGCGCCCAGGCGGGGGCTGCGGGGACGGTGGTCGAAGTGCAACTTCCCAAGGAGGGACAAACCCCGAGCGGCCACTATGAGGGCGAGGGGTTCGTGATCGTTCGGCATCCCGAAACGAGTCGGGTGGAAGAGGCGATCGCTGCCATTGTCAGCAACGTCAAGGTGGAGCTTGGATGAACGTCTTGTTCCTGTCCCCGGGTTTTCCCACGGAGATGACCGATTTTGTTCGCGGCCTGGCCGAGGTCGGCGCCAATGTCATCGGGCTCGGCGATCAGCCCGAGCACAATGTTCCCGAGAAAGCCCGCCGGGCACTGGCGGCCTACTACCAAGTGAGCTTTTCGCGGCCGGAGTCGGTGCTCGAGACGGCCGCCGCCATCGGAGAGCGGGTGCGAATCGAACGAATCGAGTCGCTGTGGGAGCCCTTGATGATCCTCGCGGCCCAGATTCGGGAGTTACTGCGAGTCCCGGGTATGAGCCAGGTGGAGACGGTTCCCTTTCGCGACAAGGAGGCGATGAAGCAGGTGCTGGATGCGGCGGGAATTCGGACGCCGCATCATCACTCGGCCAAGTCGGTCGATGACGTTTGGAAAGCAATTGAACAGATTGGTTACCCGGCCATTGTCAAGCCGATAGCTGGCGCTGGGTCGGCCGACACATTCCGCGTCAACGATCGCGCGCAGCTGGAGAAAATCCTCCCCAAGCTCCGCCACGTCGAGGAGGTGAGTGTGGAGGAGTTCGTCGATGGTGAGGAGTTCACCTTCGACACCATCTGCTCGGAAGGCCGCGTGCTCTTTTACAACATGTGTTGGTACCGGCCGCGGCCGTTGATCGGCAAAACCCACGAATGGGTGAGTCAGCAGACCGTCGCCCTCCGCGACCCTGACGTGCCCTACCTGGCGGCGGGGAAAGAAATGGGTCATCAGGTCCTGAAGGCAATGAACTTCCGCGACGGATTCACCCACATGGAGTGGTATTTGGGACCCGATGGTGAAGCGGTCTTCGGGGAGATCGGAGCCAGGCCACCGGGCGGGCAAACGGTCGACGCGATGAACTTCGCATCCGATGTCGATCTGTTTCGGTCCTGGGCGGAGGCGGCTGTCCACGGGCGGATCTCCCAGCCGCTCGAGCGCAAGTTCAACGCCGCCACGGTGTTCAAGAGGGCCATCGGCGAAGGCCGGATTCTTCGCTATGTGGGCCTTGATCGGCTTCTGGCGGAACTCGACCCCTGGGTGGCGGCGGTCGAACTCAATCCCATCGGAGCCTTGCGCCGCAACTGGAAGCAGCAGCTGGTGGGTGATGGCATGGTTGTCGTCCGTCATCCGGACCTGCAGACCTGTGCCGAGATGGCCGACCGCATCGGCACGGAGCTTCAGATCATCGCCGGATAGGCCCGAGGAAAAAGCTCCCCTCGGCAATGTCTCCGGACCCCCAACGCCTGATCGGCGTCGACGCCGCTCGCGGCCTAGCTCTGATCGGGATGATGGCGGTTCACATCCTTCCTTCCCGCGACCCCGACCGCACCATCTCGACGGCGTACCTCATCGCCTCCGGCCGCTCCTCGGCGCTGTTCGCAGTCTTGGCCGGGGTGGGTCTGGCTTTGGCGTACGGACGGACCGATCCCCCGGAGGGGGAGGGATTGCGGTCTGCGGCCACGGCCGTCGTGGTCCGGGCGGCGGTGATCGGCCTGATCGGCCTGTTTCTCGGCGAACTTCAATCGGGGGTGGCGGTGATCCTGGTCAACTACGGATTCCTCTTCCTATTGGCGTCCGTCTTCCTCGGGCTGAGGGCGAAGCCATTGCTTTGGATGGGCTCGGTTTGGATCGTGGCCGGCCCGGTTCTCAGTCATCTCATCAGGATGGGACTCCCAGATCCAAATTTGGCCGTGCCCGACTTTGACATGCTCGTCCAACCGGGGCTCCTCCTGCGCGAGGTCTTCTTCACCGGCTACTACCCCTTGTTCTCCTGGATGGCGTACCTATGGGTGGGCATGGGCCTGGGTCGCCTCAGCCTGAAGGCGCATGCCTTGAATGTCCTTCTCGTGGGAGGGGCCCTGGCGGTGGTGGCCAAGTTCGGCTCCGCTTTGCTGCTCGGACCGTTGGGAGGCTCGCAGTTCCTTGATGAGCTACCCATACAGTTCTTCGGCGTCACCCCGACCACCACTTGGTGGTACCTGGCGGTGTCCACCCCTCATTCCGCAACTCCTTTCGACCTGGCGCACACCATTGGGACCTCCTTGCTGGTGATCGGGGCGTGTCTCTTGATCGCTGGCTTTGTCCACTGGATTGCGGCCGCAGGGGCGATGACATTGTCGATCTACACCTTCCATGTCGCTGCCCTCGCCACCGAAGCAGGCAGGGACGACCGGATGAGCCTCTTTTTGATTCACGCCTCGGTGGCGATCGCGTTCGGCTTGCTCTGGCGGCACTTTGTCGGCCGGGGTCCGCTTGAATCGATGACCGCCACCCTCTCCCAAACCGCCCGGGAGGTGATGGTCAACCAGCGTTGAGCAGGTGGGTCCCGTCACGGACAATGGTCTTTCCACCCACGACCACCTCCGAGATATCTCCCGGGCCCGCTAACCAGATCAATGACGACGGGTCGGCGCCAGCGGTGCGGACGGTGTCCGTCCGCACCGCCACCAAGTCACAGAGGGATCCGGGCGCGATTTTGCCGCCCTCGCCCCAACCTATATCTCGGTATCCGTTCTCGCTCAAGATCTCGACCAGGTCGGCGGCAGTGAAATAGCCGCGGCCTCCTTGGGCCAGCCGTTGGTCCATCTCGAGGCGACGCACCTCCTCGAAGGGGTCAATTCGAACATGTTGATCGCTGCCCACGGCGAGAGGTACCCCCGTCCGGGCCAGTCTCGAGAATGGTCCGATCCCATCGCCGAGATCGGCCTCGGTGGTAGGACAGGCGCAAACTGCCGCTCCCGATCCCCGCAGCATCTCGCGATCCTGAGGGCTGAGGTGGATCGCATGGATGGCGGTAGTCAGCGGACTCAGGGCTCCCGCCCTTTCCAAGAGCTGGGTGGGGGACAGGCCGAATGCAGCCTGCGCCGCCTCGTTCTCGCCCCTCTGTTCGGAGAGATGGACGTGGAGCGGAAGGCCTTCTGCCTCCTCTGCCACGAGAGCCAGGTCATCAGGCTTAACGGCCCTCACCGAGTGGATCGCCGCTCCGAGGCGGGTGTTGGCGTCTTCGGTCAGCAGCCGCCGCCGCTGGCTCCAGGCCTCCACCGATCCATCCGCGAAACGTTGCTGGCTGGGGGAAAGCTCGATCCCGATCCCTCCTTGCAGATAGCAGGTGTCGAGGAGGGTCAGCCGAATTCCGGCCATCGCCGCCGCGTGTCTGAGAGCTTCGGACATGGCATTGGGATTCGAATACGGCGTGCCGCCGGGCCCGTGGTGGAGATAATGAAACTCGCCGACGGCGGTGAAACCGGCCAGGACCATCTCCCGATAGACCGCGGTAGCCAACTCCAGGTAGGAATCAGGATCCAGGCCATCGGCGACCCGATACATCTCCTCCCGCCAGGCCCAAAAGTCCATTTGAGTGGGCGTCCTCCCCCGTAACGCACGGTGAAAGGCATGGGAGTGTGCGTTGGCGAGACCGGGAAAAACCAAACCCTCTAACCGACGGTGACCACTTGGATCAACCCCAACCTCGACGGCGACGATCTTGCCATCGGTACCGGCCGTGATGACCACCGACGGCACGGCTTGGCCCGAAATCCATGCCTGCTGGCACCAAAACGAGGTCACGTTCCTGCCAAATGGGTGATCACCCGCGCCAGGGCCTCGACCCCCGCCTCGATGTCGGCCGGATCGGCGTGTTCTTTCGGAGAATGAGAGATCCCGCTCCGATTGCGAACAAAGAGCATCGTCGTCGGTATCCCCGCCCCGGCGAAGATCCCGGCGTCGTGTCCGGCCGCGGTCGGGATTTGAGGCAGCGAGGGAAGCAAATCTTTCACCCTCCCTCGGAGTGCAGGGTCGAAATGCACTGCCGGTGATGAGGACTGCACCGTGACGGTGATGCCCGGCTGCGAGTGGAGTGATCGAGCGACCTCGTCCAGCAAATCCTGGTTGGGGGCGCGGGCATCGAGCCAACCGGTCACCAGGGACGGAATCGAGTTGATCCCGTTTGGTTCGACCAGGAGACGTCCGAAAGTCGCCCGGGCGCCGATTCGTCGGGCATCCTGGGTCACCTGGAGAATGGTTTCTGCCAAGACGGGCATCGGATCGTGACGGTCGTCCATGGCAGTGGTGCCGGCGTGGTTGGCCTCTCCCTCGAAGACGAAACGCCAACGGCCGTGGGGCCAGATTTCCGTGCCGACTCCCACCGCCGCCCCGGCCGGGTCGAGAGCCCGGCCCTGCTCGATATGGAGCTCGACGAAACAGTGCAACTGCTCGAGCCGCGGCTGGTCGGAGCCTATGGAGTCGGCATCGAGCCCGGCCCCGACCATTGCTTCAGCCCAGGTGACGCCCTCGCCATCGCTTAGCTCCGCGGCTTTCTCGGACTCGATCAGTCCGGCTGCCATCCGGGACCCGAGACACGCCACCCCGAAGCGGGCTCCCTCTTCCTCGACGAAGCCCACCACTGCCAGCGGTCGTTGGGGATTTACTCCCCGGGCCTTCATGAGATCAAGCGCGGCAAACGCGGAGGCTATTCCCAACGGGCCGTCGAACTGCCCGCCATCGCGGACCGAATCGAGATGACTGCCGACGGCCACGACCTCGCCTGGCGCCGGCTCGCCCCGGTAGGCCCAGAGGTTGCCATTGCGATCGACCTCCAGTGATAGTGCTCTGGAAGCGGCCTGGGAGGCGAACCACCGCCGCAATTCGGCGTCGGCTGCGGTCCACGAAAATCGTCGGTAGCCGTTGGTGGTGGGCTCCCGGCCGATGGTCTCTATCTGAGCCAGCAGATCAGTCGCCCGCACGGGGGCGAGCCTACGCCGAGTAGAGCCGCCGGTGCGGACCTGGGGGTTTCCCTAGTGCGACCGAACCCTGATCTTCGATAGCTTCGGCCCATGACCTATCGCCGTGGCGCGCACCTGAGGGCGCCGAAACCCCCAAAGCCGGATCGATAGGGAGGCTCCTGACTCTTGACAGTTTGATGATGTCCGGGTGAGGCGGCGTTGACCCCACTCCCGCGATGCTCCCTCCTCATCAACCAGGAGCAGCGAAAATGATCCCATCCCTTCGGAGGGGTGTCCTAGCCGCCACGGCCTGCCTGATGCTGGCCGCTTGCACATCGGCCCCCGCGATCTCTGGAGACGGCGCCGCGGCCGCCGGTTCCGGCGGAACCCAGTCAGCGACCACTGTCC
>JAICGW010000024.1 GCA_025922945.1 Acidimicrobiia bacterium
GGGATCAGCCGGGAGATAAATGCCTTGACCTGCGCCTCCGGCAGGGCTCCGGTGAACATGTCGACCGGCCGCCCGTCGCGGAAGGCGATCACGGTGGGAATGCTCTGAATCGAGAAAGCTTGCGCCAGCCGTTGATTGGCATCGACGTCGACCTTGGCGAGCGTGAACGCTCCCTCGCCGTCGGCGGCCGCTCGCTCGAGGATGGGACTCAGCGTCTTACACGGCTGGCACCAACTCGCCCAGAAATCCACCACCACGGGGGCCGTCTTCGAGGCTTCCACCACCTTGGTCGAAAACTCGGCCTCTCCAACATCAATCACATTCATTGTCATCTTGCCAACCTAAACCCCGCGGTCGTGCGCGCCATTCCGAGAGGGGTAACCTCAAAATATGCCCATCTTCGGCCGAGTCCTGACGGCGATGATCACGCCATTTGGCGAAGACGGGCAGGTCGATCACGAGAAGGCCTGGAACCTCGCCCGGCACCTCGCCTCCCACGGCTCCGACGGCCTTGTGGTCACCGGCACCACCGGTGAATCACCGACCCTGACCGAGGACGAGAAGGTGGCGCTCTATCGAACCGTCGTCGAAGCGGTGGCCGGGCGCGAGACAAAGGTCGTGGCCGGCACCGGCACCTACAACACCGACGAGTCCATCCACCTCAGCCGGCGGGCGGCCGAGGCCGGCTGTGACGGAATCCTCGCGGTCACTCCTTATTACAACCGCCCCAGCCAGGATGGGCTCATCGCCCACTTTCGAGCGGTCGCCGACGCCACCGAGCTACCGGTTGTGCTCTACAACATCCCCGGGCGCACCGCCCGTCTGATCGAGATCGAGACCTTGAAGGTCCTTTCCGATCATTCCCACATCAAGGCGGTCAAAGATGCGGTCATGGACATCGACTTCACCTCTCGCACCTGTGCGGAGGTAGAGGGTCTCGAGGTTTACTCGGGCCAGGACACCTACACCTGGCCGATGATGGCGGTGGGGGCAGTGGGTGTGATCTCCGTGATCTCCCATTTGGCCGGTCCCCAGGTGGCGGCGATGGTTAAAGCAGCCGCCGCCGGCGACGTCGGGCGCGCTCGCGACCTTCACGCCCGACTGCTGCCCCTCGGCTTCGCGTGCTTCCTCGACCCCAATCCGTCACCGGTCAAGGCCGCTCTCAATGCGCTGTGGGAGCCGGTGGGCAATCCGCGTCTCCCATTGGTTCCGTCGTCAGAGCAAACGGTGGCCGCGATCAAGGATGCACTCACCCACCTGTGATCTCCCACCAGTGACGGTCCGCGTCACCTTTCTCGGGGGGCTGGGGGAGATCGGCCGCAACTGCGCCGCCCTCGAGGTCGAGGGAAAGATCGTCCTCATCGACTGCGGGCTCATGTTCCCTGAAGAGGAGATGCTCGGAGTAGATCTGGTCTTTCCGGACTGGAGCTGGCTGGTCGAGAGAGCAGCGGATGTGGTCGGAGTCGTCCTCACCCACGGGCACGAGGATCACATCGGCGCCCTTCCATATTTCCTCCGCGATCTGAACGTTCCGGTGTACGGGACGGCCATGACCCTGGGTCTGGCGGCCGGGCGCATCGAAGAGCTCGGAGTCGAGGCCGACCTGCGAACGATCGAGGTGGGAAAGCCGGTCAGCCTCGACCCCTTCCGCTTTGCGTTGATCAACGTCGCCCACTCGGTCCCCGATGCCTGTGCCGTGGCCTTCGACACCCCAGAGGGAGTCGTCCTCCATACCGGTGACTTCAAACTCGACCCGACTCCGATCGACGGTCGGGCTACCGACCTCGCCACCCTCGCTCTCCTCGGCCGCCGCGGGGTGCGCCTTCTGCTGTCTGACTCCACCAACGCCGAGCGCCCCGGCTTCGTCCCCTCGGAGCGGACCCTGTCCGATTCGATCAAAGACATCGTCTCCCACGCCCCGGGAAGAGTCATTGCCGCGTGCTTCTCGTCCCACATTCATCGCATCCAACAGATCGTCGATTCGGCGGTGGCGAGCGGTCGCAAGCTCGCAATCTTCGGGCGCTCCCTCCAGCGGAACACTTCCGTGGCCCAGAGCCTGGGCCATCTCAGAGTCCCCGCCGACCAGGTGCTCGATATCACCGAGCTTCTCGAATTGCCCCCCGAACGTCAGCTCCTCCTCACCACCGGTAGCCAAGGTGAGCCCTTCGCCGCCCTCTCCCTAATGGCACAGGGTCGGCACAAGTTCGTCGAGATCGGGGCCGGCGACACGATCCTTCTCTCGGCCACGCCGATCCCTGGTAACGAAACCGCGGTATCGCGCGTGATCAATCAGCTACTTCGACGCGGGGCTCGAGTAGTTCATGGCCGCAATGCCGAGGTGCACGTCTCCGGTCACGCCAATCAGGACGAGCTTCTGACGATGTTGCACATCGTCAAGCCGACGGCCTTCGTTCCCGTCCACGGCGAGTATCGGCACCTCGCCGCCCATGCCGACCTCGCGCGGCTGGTGGGAGTGGCGAACGTCGAAGTCTGCGAGGACGGAGACTCGTTGGTGATCGACGGGGCCGAGACACGCGTCGAGCGCCGGGCACGGCCTGCCGGATATGTCTATCTCGACGGAGAAGGGGTCGGCGAAGTGCAAGCGGTCTTGCGTGATCGCAGCCATCTGGCGGACGAGGGAGTGGTGGTGGTGACGGTGGCGGTTTCTCCTAACAACCGCGAGATCGTTTACGGCCCTGACCTCCACAGCCACGGAGTGATGGACGATCCCGAAGCGGTCCTGGAGAAAGCCGGGCAGGCGGTGCGCCAGAGCCTGGAGGAGCGGTTGAACAATGGCGAAGCCGACCTCTCGGTTTTGCAGCAGGCGACGCGCCAGACCGCCGCCCGTATCATCAAAGCGGAGACGTCGCGACGTCCGGTCATCGTTCCGGTCGTCCTCGAGCTCTAGATCCAAACCGTCGCCAGGTTGGACGGGTAGGCTGAAAGCACATGACCAAACGGACGCCCACCCGCCGGGGTGGCCGCGGGCGGAAGCGGGTGTCCACAAGCAAATCGCGTATCACTCTGCGATCCCGGCTGGAGGGCTTGCGAGAAAGGCTGCGCGAACATCTCGGTCGTCAGGCCGACGACCTCTGGGGAATGGTCCTCATCGTGCTGGGCCTGCTATTCGGGCTCGGCTTTCTCGATCTCGCCGGTCCCTTTGGAACCGCGGTCGAGAATGGAACCCGGCTTCTCTTCGGGCTCTGGCGCTATGCGTTGCCCGTCGCCCTGATCGGAATCGGGGTGGTCTTGATCACGGGCCGACCCCGCCAGCCGGCCGGGCGGACCGTCACCGGATCGGTCACCACTTTCATCGGGTCGCTGGCGATGTTTCACCTCCTCACCGGGGCAGTAGCCCTGGCTCCAAACCTCGAACTGGTCAAAGAAAGGGGAGGGGCAATCGGAGCCCTGGTCGCATATCCGCTTCGCCGCTTGCTCGGCTCGTGGGGTGCCTTCGTCGTCCTTTCGGCGTTCATGGGCATGGGGGTGCTCATCCTGTTCCGCACCACCGTCAAGGAGGCAGTCACCACCGCGGTGGAGTTAGTGCGGGGCGGGTTCAACCGACCGTCCCCGCTGCCGGCGCCGCCGGTCCGGGCCAAGCGCGTGACCAGACCCCGGGAACCGGAGCCTCCCCTGGTGGCAGAAAAGCCCTCCAAGCTGGCCAAGGCGAAAGTCCTTTCCAAATCCCTGCCGACCCCGACGGGCGGATATCAACTTCCCCCTCTTGACCTTCTCCATGCCGGTGGGGGAGAGGAGCAAAGCCGTCGCGCCCTCGAAGACACCGCCAACCAACTGGAAGAGACCCTCCGCCAGCACGGTGTCGATGCCCAACTGACCAAGATCGTCTCCGGCCCGACCGTGACCCGTTATGAGATCGAGCTGGCTCCGGGCGTCAAGGTCAACCGGGTATCGAGCCTCGCGCATGACATTGCTTACGCCCTCGCCACTCCCGACGTTCGGCTGCTCGTTCCCATTCCCGGAAGGTCGGCGATCGGCGTCGAGATCCCTAACCGGCGGCGCCGTCTGGTGACCCTGGGCGACGTTCTCCGAAGTTCGGAGGCAGCGGCGGCCACCCATCCTCTATCGGTGGGACTGGGGGTGGACATCTCCGGACGAGCTCGGATGTTGAACCTCTCCGAGCTTCCCCACGTCCTGATTGCCGGCGCCACCGGGGCGGGCAAGTCGTCTTGCATCAACTCGATCGTCTCTTCGCTACTCATGCGCACGAGCCCCGACGACGTTCGTCTGATCATGGTCGATCCCAAGCGAGTCGAGCTGGGCCAGTACAACGGGGTCCCACACCTTCTTACCCGGGTGATTACGAATCCGAAAAAGGCAGCGGACGCCCTCAAATGGGCGGTGGTGGAGATGGATCGCCGCTACGACCTCCTGGCTGATGCGAAAGTGCGCGACATCTGGGGGTATCGCCAGAAGCTCGAATCGGGAGACCTACCCGAAGAAGGGTTCGACCGCTTTCCTTATCTGGTCGTAATCGTCGACGAATTGAATGATCTGATGATGGTTGCGGGGCGGGAGGTCGAGGAGGCCATTGTTCGCATTGCGCAAATGGCGCGGGCGGTTGGCATCCATCTCGTGATCGCCACCCAACGCCCGTCGGTAGATGTCATCACCGGGGTGATCAAAGCCAACATTCCATCCCGGCTCGCCTTCTCGGTGGCGTCCCAGACTGACAGCCGGGTGATCATCGACGGCGCCGGAGCGGAGAAACTCGTCGGCATGGGCGACATGCTCGTCGTCACCGCCGCCGAGCCGCGACCGGTTCGCTATCAGGGGGCCTGGGTGAGCGAGGAGGAGGTCGGAGCGATCGTCGAGTGGAGCAAGCGCCAACGTGAGGCCGAGTACGAGGATGCGATCGTCGAGAAAGCGGCCGAAGCGGCGGCGGCGGCGGACGAGTACGACGATGAGGAGGAGCAGATCGTGCGCCAGGCGATGGATCTCATCGTCCGCAGCCAGCTTGGCTCGACCTCGATGTTGCAACGCAAGCTCAGGATTGGTTTTGCCCGCGCCGGACGGGTCATGGACATTCTCGAACAGCGAGGGATCGTCGGCCCTTCGGAGGGATCGAAGGCGCGGGCCGTGCTGATGACGGTGGAGGAACTCGAAGAGGTTTACGACCGGGAGAGAGTTTCCGTATAGCGGGTACGCTCAGTCCGCCACATGTTTCAGATTCTCACGCCTTCAGGAGCCCTAAATCAGGAGTCTCCGTTGGAGGTGGAGATGATCCGGCGGCTGTATCGGGCGATGGTCTTCGCCCGCACCTACGACCGGAAGGGAACGGCCCTCCAGAAGCAAGGGAGGCTCGCTACCTACGCCCCCTTCGAGGGCCAGGAGGCTGCCCAGGTGGGCAGCGCAGCCGCCCTTGATCCCGACGATTGGATGGCAGCGACCTATCGCGACGGAGCCGCCATGTGGATGCAGGGCTACCCGCTGGAGTTGCTCTTGGCCGGGCGGACAGGGGACGAGAGAGGTGGCTCGCCCCCGGTTCATGTTCCGGTTCTGCCGCCCTCGATCACGGTGGGGGGCCACATGGTTCACGCTGTCGGGCTCGGGTGGGCTGCCAAATTGCGAGGTGAGTCGCGGATTGCCATCACCTACTTCGGTGACGGCGCCACTTCCGAGGGTGATTTCCACGAAGCCATGAACTTCGCGGCTGTCTTTTCGGTGCCCTGCGTGTTCTTCTGTCAGAACAACGGCTGGGCGATATCACTCCCTCGGGAGGAGCAAACCCGGTCTGAAACCATCGCTCAGAAGGCGATCGCCTATGGGATGCCCGGCGTGCAGATAGACGGAAACGACTTGCTCGCCGTCTATCAAACGACCAAGGAAGCGATCGAACGAGCGCGAGGCGGGGAGGGTCCGACCTTGATCGAGGCGGTGACCTATCGCCTCGGACCGCATACCACTGCCGACGATCCCGGCCGCTACCGGGCTGAGGGCCTCACCGAAGAGTGGCGGCGGCGGGATCCGCTGGAACGGGTTCGGCTATTCCTCTCCGAGCGCGAGGTGTGGTCGCAGTCCTGGCAGCAACAGATTGAAAAGGAAGCGGCGGAGGAAGTCGATCTGGCCATTGAAAGAGCAGAGGGAATGTCCCCCCTCGGCCCGGGCGAGATCTTCGACGCCATGTTCGAAAGCCTGCCCCCCCATCTGGCGAGGCAACGAGCGGAGGCAACCCAGCAGTGACCGTCCGCAACATTGCCCAGGCGATCAACGACGCCCTTGACCTTGCCCTGGCCAAGGACTCTGATGTCGTGGTGATGGGCGAAGACGTGGGGCGCACCGGGGGAGTTTTCCGGGTCACCGACGGGCTTCGGGATCGATATGGAGCCGACCGAGTGATCGATTCTCCGGTGGCCGAATCCGGCATCGTTGGCGTCGGATTCGGAATGGCGGTAGGAGGCCTCAAGCCGGTGCTCGAGCTGCAGTTCATGGGCTTTTCGTATCCGGCTTACGACCAGGTGGTTAACCATGTGGCTCGGATCCGGAATCGGTCCCGGCATCGATTCTCAGCCCCGCTCGTCATCCGGATCCCGTATGGCGGCGGGATCGGAGCGGCCGAGCACCACTCGGAGTCGATGGAGGCCATCTACACCCATGTTCCCGGTTTGAAAGTGGTCGTGCCCGCCACGCCCTATGACGCCAAAGGAATGCTGCTGGCCGCCATTGAAGATCCAGACCCGGTGATTTTCCTCGAACCAATTCGGCTTTACCGCGCGGTGAAAGAAGAGGTGCCGGAAGGGTGGCTGACCCAGCCCCTCGGTGAGGCCCGCGTGGAACGAGAAGGGGAGGATGTCACCCTGATCACCTGGGGAGCGATGACGAAGGAGACCCGGGAGGCGGCCGTCCTACTCGAGGAGAACGGCATCTCTGCAGAGGTCATCGACCTCCGGTCGCTGGTCCCGCTCGATATCGAGACCTTGACCGAATCTGTGCAGCGGACCGGTCGCGCGGTGATTGTGCACGAGGCGCCGCGTACAGGGGGATTCGGAGCGGAGGTGGCGGCATTGCTGCAGGAGAACTGCCTCTTCGACCTCGCTGCCCCCATCCGGCGCGTCACCGGGTGGGACACGGTGTTTCCCTTGAAGAGGTCAGAGCACCATTACCTGCCGGGAGCCGCCAGGATCGCGGCCGCTGCCACCCAAGTCATGGAGGTCTGATGGCCAAGGAATTCCGACTGCCCGACATCGGCGAGGGCCTGACCGAGGCGGAAATAGTGCGCTGGCTCATCGCGGTGGGAGAGCCAGTCAAGGTAGATCAACCGGTAGTGGAGGTGGAAACCGACAAGGCCGTGGTCGAGATCCCGTCACCCTATGGAGGAATCGTCCTTCATCACGGCGCCGGCGAAGGAGAAACACTGCCCGTGGGAGAGATCCTCGTCGTAGTCGGCCAAGAAGGAGAAACCTGGACGGCCACCGCCGATCCCGAGACCGAGGCATGGCTCGATCGGGTGGAAGAGGAGATGGCTACGGACGAGGGGATGCCGGAGGCGCCAAAAGACAGCGCCGCCCCGATCGTCGGTCGCATCAGCGAGGAGGCCGTCGACCTCGGCGCCCATCGGGTAGAGAAGGCGCTGGGGGCCACCAAAGCATTGCCACTGGTTCGCAAGCTGGCCAAAGACCTCGGAGTCGACCTTGGAAAGTTAAAAGGGTCGGGGGCCGACGGTCGTATCACGCGAGAAGACGTCGTCGCCGCGGCCGAGGCCACCGCCGGTGGCGAGGTCGAACTGCCGGAGGCTCCCGGTCTCCCGCCTTTGCCGGTCGATCGCCAGGGTGAGCGGCGCCCGATGTCAAAGCTGCGCCGCACCATCGCCTCCAACATGAAGAAGTCGTGGAATGAGATTCCCCATGTCACTACCTTCGATGAGGTGCCCGCCGCGAGGTTGCTCGCCGCTCGACAGGCGCTCGAACTCCGGCACTCGGTGAAAATTCCGTTGGAGGCTTTGATCATCAAGGCAGTCCTTCCGGCCCTCGCCCAGTTTCCCGAGTTCAATGCCTCGATCGATCGCGATGATCTTGTGGTCTACAGCCACTACGACATCGGTGTCGCCGTCGACACCGCTGACGGTCTCTTGGTCGCTGTCGTCAAGGCCGCCGACACCCGGACGCTGCTCGAGACGGCGGCGGACATCAGGCGCCTGGCCGAGGCTTCGAAGAGCCGCAAGCTCAGCCCCGACGAAGTCACCGGTCAGACTTTCACGATCTCCAATATCGGCGCCATCGGGGGCGGATACGGGACCCCGATCATTCCACCGGGCACCACTTCGATCCTTTCGGTTGGCCGGGCAACAGATCGGGCGGTGGCAGACGGCGGCAAAGTCGGGGTGGCTCCGATGATGCCTCTATCCCTTTCTTACGACCACCGAGTGATCGATGGCGGGCAGGGCCGTCGCTTCATGGCGGTGGTGCTCGAGAACCTGTCCGAACCGGCGCTTTTCCTCGCCAGCTAGCGAAAGAAAACTCTACCCCGGCGGGCGATTTCCCCTAGTTTGTCGCCGCATGGAGCAATACGACGGGCTGCTGAGATTGGTGGGCGATTTCTCTCCGCCGATTCGGGTCACGATCGACCTGACAGAGGAGCACGAACTTCGCATCGCCACCGACGAGATTGAAATCGGACATTGGCCCATGGAAGAGCTCACAATCCGCGCCCAGGACGATGGGTTCCACCTCCTGTCGGAAGGCGAGGAGCTCGTTATCACCACCGACAACGATCCTGCCTTCGCCGTATCGATGGGAGTGCGTAACGCCCCCGTCGCCCTCCGCCGGCAGATGTCGGCACTAATGCGCTCCGATCCGCGGTTCCATGACGCAGAGGTCGAGGCGAAGGTCTCCGAGTCTGAGATCTGATCACTTACCTGACATCTGAAATCTCTTCTGATTTCTGATATCGCGGCGCCCGTTCTGCGGAGGTCTCGGCTCGGGACGGTTAGAGATCCGGCGGCATGGAAACATAAGGGAGAAGCCCATGAGCACGATCGAACTCCTCGCTCCCACCAGCGCCGTCCTCACCCCCGAAGCCCTGGGATTCGTAGCCGAGCTCGAAACCGAGTTTGGGGGCCGGCGACGCGATTTGCTGGAGGCCCGGCGACAACGCCAGGCCGACCTTGACCAAGGGATTCGACCCGATTTCCTCCCCGAGACCGCGAGCGTTCGTTCGGCGGAATGGACAATCGCCCCTGTCCCGCCGGCACTGCGCGAGCGAAAGGTCGAGATCACCGGTCCGGTGGACCAAAAGATGATGATCAACGCCCTCAACTCGGGCGCCTCCGTCTTCATGGCCGACTTCGAAGATGCGACCTCTCCCACCTGGAGCAACCTCGTCGAGGGTCAGGAAAACCTGGTCGCCGCCTACGAGCGACGACTGGAGCTGACAACGCCCGAGAAGTCCTACCGGCTCAACGAGGAGATTGCCACCCTGGTCGTTCGACCCCGCGGCTGGCACCTCCTCGAGAAGCACCTATTGGTGGGCGGAGATCCGGTTTCGGCTTCGTTGTTCGATTTCGGTCTCTATCTGTTTTGGGGTGGGCGGGCGGCGCTCGAAGCCGGCCTCGGGCCGTTTCTGTATTTGCCGAAGATCGAGAGCCATCTCGAAGCCCGGCTTTGGAACGACGTCTTCGCCTACAGCCAGGAGAGACTCGGCATACCTTTGGGCACCATCAAGGCGACCGTCCTGATCGAGACCATCCTCGCCGCTTTCGAGATGGACGAGATCCTTTTCGAACTCAGACAACATTCCGCCGGACTCAACGCGGGGCGCTGGGATTTCATCTTCTCGGTGATCAAGAAGATGCGGCAATGGGAGGAATTCGTGTTTCCCGACCGATCGCAGGTGACCATGACCGTGCCCTTCATGCGGGCGTACACCGATCTCCAGGTGGCGACTTGCCACCGCCGGGGGGCTCATGCCATCGGGGGGATGGCCGCTTTTATCCCCAACCGGCGCGATCCCGAGGTCACCGAGCGGGCGCTGGCCAAGGTCACGGAGGACAAGAACCGGGAGGCTGAGCAGGGCTGTGACGGAACCTGGGTGGCGCACCCCGATCTGGTCCCGGTGGCCCGCGCCTGTTTCGACCGAGTGCTGGGCGACCGTGCCAACCAGATAGATCGATTGGGAGACGGCACGAAGGTGAGCGCCACCGATCTCCTCGACTTCGAGATCGAAGGGGGAACGATTTCCGAAGATGGGGTGAGATCGAACATCAGGGTGGGTTTGCTTTATCTCGCATCGTGGCTGCAGGGCACGGGAGCGGTCGCTATCGACAACCTCATGGAAGACGTGGCCACGGCCGAGATCTCCCGCAGCCAGATCTGGCAATGGGTCCACCGTCGAGCCCGGACCGCGGACGGCACCCTCGTTGATCGGGACCTGGTCAATCGTCTGGCCGACGAGGAACGCAAAAACTCTCAGATCGATCTGGCGAGCGCCTGGAATGTGTTTTCCGAGGTTGCCCTCGGTGAGGAATTCGTCGAGTTTCTAACCATCCCCGCCTATCAATTCCTCGACTAAGGAGCGCATGTGATCAATCATCAGCCCGAGATCGATCAGCTGGAGAAGTCCTGGTCGGGGGACAGCCGCTGGAAGGACGTAACCCGCACCTACCAGGCGGCCGATGTGGTCTCCCTGCAGGGCTCCCTGCGCGAGCAGCACACCTTGGCGCAGGCAATGTCACAGAAACTGTGGCAACTGCTGGGTGAGAACGACTACATCAACGCCCTCGGCGCGCTTTCAGGGGGCCAAGCCGTGCAAATGGTGAAGGCCGGGCTCAAGGCGATCTATCTCTCAGGTTGGCAGGTGGCGGGGGAGAGCAATCTGGCCGAGCAGGTCTATCCCGATCAATCCCTGTACCCGGCGAATTCCGCCCCCGCCCTGGTCCGGCGGATCAACAACGCACTCCGGCGGGCGGATCAAATCCATTGGGCCGAGGGCGACGAGTCCTTTGATTGGTTCGTGCCGATCGTCGCCGATGCCGAGGCCGGGTTCGGCGGCGCCTTGAACGTCTTTGAACTGACGAAGGCCTTCATCGAAGCGGGAGCGGCTGGCATCCATCTCGAGGATCAGCTCGCTGCCGAGAAGAAATGCGGACACATGGGAGGCAAGGTGCTGGTGCCGACGAGCCAGCACGTTCGCAGTCTGCAAGCCGCCCGACTGGCGGCCGACGTCATGGATGTGCCGACCATCATCGTCGCCCGCACCGATGCCAACGGTGCCAACCTGCTCACTTCCGATGTCGATCCCTCAGATCAGGAATTCGTCACCGGCGAGCGGACCACGGAGGGCTTCTTCCGCGTTCGCCCCGGACTAGACCAAGCCATCTCCCGCGCCGTCAGCTATGCGCCGTATTCGGACCTGCTCTGGTGCGAAACTGCGAAACCCGATCTCGAGGAGGCGGCCCGTTTCGCCGAGGCCGTGCACGCAAGGTTCCCGGGCAAGTTCCTCGCCTACAACTGCTCTCCTTCCTTCAACTGGAGAAAGCATCTGAGCGAAAGCCAGATCGCCGGGTTTCAGAAAGAGCTCGCGACGTTGGGCTACCGCTTCCAGTTCATCACCTTGGCGGGCTTTCATGCCCTCAACGCCAGCATGTTCGAGCTGGCTCGGGGCTACGCGGCGGCCGGGATGCCGGCCTATGTCGAGCTCCAGGAACGGGAGTTCTCAATGGAGGGCGACGGATATAGCGCCACCCGCCATCAGCGCGAGGTCGGCGCGGGTTATTTTGACCGGGTATCCCAGATCGTGAGCGGAGGCACGGGGTCGACCCTGGCGCTCAAGGGCAGCACCGAGGAGGAGCAATTCTGACTGAAGGAAACAGGTGAGACGGGCGGCGTACGTTTTTTCGGTGCTGGTGGGAGTGGTTCTGATCATCGCTGGAACCGTGACCTGGGTGGTCGTCAGCCGCACCCTGGCCGACCAGAAGATCACGGTCTCAGACGACGCCCCCTGCCTCGCCGGCGACTTGGTCGACGGGCCGTTTAGTGCCTATTGCGAGGCAAGGATCATCGACACCCACGCCCTCAATGCCACCGGTGGACTCCGATATGCCGAGCTCGACAGTGATGATCCGTTGCGCCAGGTTGCACAGAACGCGGCCTTCCTCCAGGCCTCGTTGTTCACCTCGGTCGTGGCCTTTGGGGTGGCGGGGATGGCGGTCCTGATCGGGGTGCTGTTCGTCCTGATCGGGCTCGGGATTCGCGATGTCGCCGGCCGCACTCGCGGGGTGGGGGAGGCTTAGCCCTCCACCCGTTCGCGTTTAGCTTGACGGGAATTCCTAAGTAGCCCGTTTCTCCACAGAGATCGGTTCCGAGGGCGGCTAATTTGGTCGCTATCACCGGGAGGAGTGCATGAACATCGTCCACGTCGTCGGCACCGGGACCATAGGCGAGCCGCTCATCGGACTCCTGGCCGACCACAAGGCGGATTTCGGGATCGACGAGGTCACCTTTCACAAGCGCACGCCGCTTATCACTGAGCGCGGAAAAGTCAACGACTTGGTCCGACGGGGAGCGGTCCTGGCGGTCGATGAAGACAAGCGTTCGAGCTTTGAAGAGCTGGGCCACACCCCAAAATGGGAGGCACGAGAGGCGATCGAACGAGCCTCGGTGGTGATCGATTGCACCCCAGTCGGCAACGACAACAAGGCGGAGTTTTACGACAGCGCCCCGAACCCCAAAGGGTTCATGGCTCAGGGCTCCGAATTCGGGTTCGGGAAGATGTATGCCCGGGGCATCAACGACGACTCGCTTGTTTCCGGCGTCGACCGCTTCCTCCATATCGTCTCCTGCAACACCCACAACATCGCGGTCCTGATCAAGACCCTGGCGATGGATCCGGATGGCACCAACCACCTCACCGACGGACGGTTCATCTGCATACGCCGCTCCAACGACATTTCCCAGGACTCGGGATTTGCCCCTTCGCCCACCGTCGAACGACACAAGGACGCTCGCTTCGGCACCCATCACGCCCGCGACGCCCACGGGCTGTTCGAGACTCTGGGCTACGACCTGAATCTGTTCTCGTCTGCTCTCAAGCTCAACAGTCAGTACATGCATCAGATTCACTTCTCGCTCAGCCTTGACCGGGAGATGGATCTCGACGAGGTCAGGGAGCGCCTGGCCGCCAACAAACGGGTTGCCATCACATACAAGAAGTCGGCCAACAGCGTCTTCAGCTTCGGCCGCGATCACGGCTACTTCGGTCGCATCCTCTCGCAGACGGTGGTGGCGATCGACACCGTCACGGTTCGCAACGGCAATGAGCTGGTTGGCTATTGCTTCACTCCCCAGGATGGGAACCCGCTGCTCTCGACCCTGGCCGCCACCCTTTGGTACATCCACCCTGCTGAGGTCGATACCCGGATCGATGTGCTGCGACCCTACCTCTTCCAGGAGGTATGACCCTGGACGGGCAGTCGCAGCGTCAGGCGCTGACCGCCGCCGAGCGAGCGATCGAGGCCCTGGGGCGAGCCGACGCCGCCGCGGCTCGTTCGGCGGTTGACACTGCGGTGGAAAAAGATCAGGTGGGCCTCTTCGCCGCATTAGCCGATGCCGTCCACCTCGCCGCCACGCAGCTCGATGAGGATGGGGCCCTCACCGGCGCCACCTGGGACTTCCTCGCCGACGCAGTGGGGCCGGGACCACTCCAGGGTTTGGTCGAATCGGTCCGCTCCGCATAGTTTGTCCGATTACCACCTCCATCTCCATCCGCACGGGCGCGCCTATGAATGGCCTCCCCTCGGCGAGTATCCCGCCGGTCTCATCGAAAGCTACGTGGATGCGGCTGCGGCTCGGGGGGTGTCAGAACTCGGTTTCACCGAGCACCTCTATCGCACCGACGAGGGAGCAGCGGTTCTGGGACGTTTCTGGGACGATGAACCGCGCCGGGACCTGCGTGACCACACCGAGGCGATGGTCGCCCTCGACGCGGGCCTCTCGCTGTCCAAATATGTCGAAGCGATCCTTGCCGCCCAAGAGCGGGGCCTCCCCGTCAAGCTGGGTCTCGAGGTGGACTTTTTTGCCAGGAGCATCGACGCCGTCCTCGATCTCCTCGCTCCCTATCCGTTCGACTTCCTGATTGGTTCGGTGCATTGGGTGGGGGGGTGGTCGATCGACAGCCCCGAGGTCACCTTTGAATTCGATCGACGCGGGATCGATCAGGCCTGGGAGGATTACTTCGCCCTGGCCATCGAGCTCGCCGGGAGGGGAGTGGTGGATGTGCTCGCCCATGTCGATCTCCCCAAGAAGTTTGGCCATCAACCCAACACCGAGCCCCTTCATCTCTATCGCCAGGTCGTTGACGCGGCAGTCGCTTCCGGTACTTCGGTGGAAGTCTCCAGCGCTGGATTACGGATGCCGGTGCAGACCCCATATCCATCACCTGTGTTTCTCAAGATGTTCTTCGATGCCGGAGTGGGAATCACCCTGGCCTCCGATGCCCACGTCCCAGAGCTGGCGGGACACGAACACACCATGCTCACGACCTATGCGATGGGGGCGGGTTACACCGAGCACCTGCGATTTGACCGTAGGGTGAAAAAGCCGCTGCCCCTAACCTGGCCGCAAGGATCATCCCAATCGTGATCATCGCCCCACTGTGACCATCCACAACGAGCATCCCTTTCTCCCTCCGCCCGAATCCAGGGATCGAACCCGGCAGCTGCGTGGCCGCCTGGCCAGTCCGGTCACGATCGTCACCGCCGGAAGCGACGGAATGACCGCCTCGGCCGTCCTCGTCCTCGAGGGCTCACCTGCCAGGTTGGTCGTGGCCATCAACGAGGCCGCGGAGTTTTGCGGGGCGGTCAAGACCACCGAGCGCTTCGTCGTTCACATCGCCGAGCAGGACCACCGTCGTCTCTCGGACCGCTTCGCCGAGATTTCTCCATCGCCGGGTGGGCTCTTTGCCGGGTTGGAGGTGTCGGAGACCCAATGGGGACCGTTGATCGGAGGTTTCGACAACTGGGCTGGATGCCGTCTCGAGGCCACTTACCCGATTGGCTGGCAGATGCTGTTGGTAGCCGAAATCGATCATTTGCAGGTCTCCGACCTCGACGATCCTTTGCTGTACTTCCGCGGCCGCTATCGCTCTCTGGCCTGAGCCGGTCCGATGTCGACACCCACCTACTGGCTGGAGACGCTTGGCTGCGCCAAGAACCAAGTCGACTCCGAGAAGGTGCAGATCCTTTTGGCCGAAGCCGGCTACGCGATGGCCCCCGGTCCAGAGGGTGCAGACGTGGTGATGATCAACACCTGCGCTTTCATCGACGATGCTCGCCGGGAGTCGGTGGAGACGATCATCGGTCTCAACGAGCTGAAAAAGCCTGGAGCGCGAACCGTGGTGCTCGGTTGCATGGCCCAGCGCTTCGGCATCGAAGTTGAGCGGGCGCTGCCCGAGGTCGATTCGGTGCTGGGACTCGATCGCTACGGCGAGCTGGTTGCTGTCCTCGACACCTTGACCTCAAGTCCGCGGTGGCGGCCGGTTCGGCTCCGTAAACCGCTCATGGACATCCTCCACTTGGTCAGGCGTCCGTCACCGACCATGCCGTACGCCTACGTCAAGGTCGCCGAAGGCTGCGACAAGCCCTGCACATTTTGTGCGATTCCTCTCATCAGGGGAAGGCAGCGCTCTCGTAGTCCCCAGAACGTGGTGAAGGAAGTCGCCGGCGTGGTGGAGGCGGGGGTCACCGAGGTGGTGCTGGTAGCTCAAGATCTAGCCGCCTACGGTCGCGATACCGACGGCCCCGGCGACATCGTCGACCTCCTACGGATGGTGTCGGCGGTGCCGGGCCTGCGCATGCTGCGGCTTCTCTACCTCTATCCGAAGGAGATCCGGCCCCGCTTGATCGAGGAACTGGCCACCAATCCCGTAGTGGCGCCCTACTTCGATTTGAGCCTCCAGCACTCCTCGACTCGCTTGTTGCGGGCGATGAAAAGGCCGGGTGGGGCTGAGCGCTACCTCCAGCTGGTCCAGACCATTCGCGACGCGCATCCGGAAGCGGCGTTGCGCTCGAGCTTCATCGTTGGGTTCCCAGGAGAAACCGAGGCTGAGGTTTCGGAATTGGCGTCGTTTCTCGAGGAAGCGGCGCTCGACTGGGCGGGCTTCTTCCCGTATTCGGCCGAAGAGGGCACACCGGCGGCGAGCCTGCCACAGAGGGTCGACGAACGCGAAGCAGGCGAGCGGCTTCGATACCTGCAATCGGTCCAGGACGAAATCACGAACTCCGCCAGCCTCCATCAGGTGGGGCGGCGCCATCTTGTTCTCATTGATCAGCTGGAAGAGGGAGTCGCCGTCGGTCGCTCCTACCGGCAGGCCCCTGAGATCGACGGGGTGATCACCCTCGATCGCGGTTCACCCGGAGACTGGGTGGAAGTCGAGATCACTTCCGCTGTGGGGGCGGACCTCGAAGGGCTTGTGGTCGGATGATCGCAGAGATCGTCGCCGTGGGGACAGAGCTCCTCCTCGGACAGATCACGAACCGCAACGCCGCCACGATCGGCGCCGCACTGGCCGAAACTGGTTTTGACGTCCACCATTCGGTAATCGTGGGTGACAATCTCGGGCGGCTGGCGACGGTGTTGACCACGGCGGTGGCCCGGGCCGATGCGGTGATCGTCACGGGCGGCATCGGGCCCACCCAGGACGACCTCACGCGGGAGGCGATCTGTCAGGCGTTCGACCTCGACATGAAGTTCTCGGACGAATACGCCACCGCACTTCGTACTCGTTGGGAGAGCCTCGGTCGGGAGATGCCGGAGTCGAACTACCGGCAGGCGGAGTATCCAGACGGGGCCGAAATGCTTCCGAATCCCAAAGGCACTGCTCCGGGCCTGATCCTTGTGGTTGAGAACACCCCGATCTTCGTTCTTCCCGGAGTGCCCGAAGAGATGGCGTTCCTCCTCCGGCGCGAAGTGATCCCGAGGTTGCTGGCTGGCCGCGGTGAGGACTCGGTGGTGCACAGCCGGGTGCTCCGGAGCTGGGGTCGGTCGGAAGCTCAGGTGGGGGAGTTGCTCGACGATCTCTACCGGGGCAAAACCAATCCCTCGATCGCCTTCCTCGCCTCGAAGGGCGAGATCAAGGTCCGGATCACCGCCAAGGCCCGAGACCGCCAGACCGCCGAGGCGATGATCGAACCGGTCGATGCAGAGGTACGCCGCCGCCTCGGCAACTCCGTATTCGGGCGCGACGACGAGACGGTTTCGGCCATCATCGCCCGGAATCTGGTGGAAAGGAGCTGGACGATTGGCACGGCCGAGTCGGCCACCGGTGGGCTGGTGGCGGCCGAGCTGAGTTCGCTTCCCGGTTCTTCGGCCTATTTTCGCGGTGCGGTGGTGGCGTACACCCCCGATCTCAAAGATTCCTTGTTGGGGGTCGACGCCGATGCCCAAGTCAGCGAGGAAACTGCCCTCTTGATGGCAGCCGGGGCTCGGAAGACGCTTTCTGTGGACGTGGCGATTGCGGTGGTGGGCTCGGCGGGTCCGGAGCCTCTCGAGCAGCCGGTCGGAACCATGATCGTCGCCGTCGCCACCCCCGAGGGCGAGCAGGCCCACACGCTGCGCCTTCCGGGAGATCGGGAGCGGGTTCGCATTTACGCAACGACCGGCGCCTTGCAACTGGCGCGCCTCGGGATCGAAGGGCGCTGGTGGGCGCCGGGGGTCTGAGGAGGCTCTTTCTCGCTGTCCCCCTGAGCGACCAAGCCCGGACGATCCTCGCCCAGGCGCTTCCGCCGCTCCCGGGGAAAGTCGTTCCTCCCGAAAACTGGCATCTCACGACCCGTTTTCTCGGCTATGTCGACCTTGTCACCGCCGAAAGGATTACGGCGACCATCGCTCAGGCGGACCTGGGTTCGCGATTCGAGGTGAGACTCGGGGAGATGGGCGCGTTTCCCCGACCGGTTCGGGCCACCGTCTTGTGGTTGGGCGTTGCAGAGAGCCCCCCGCGACTGGCCGACTTGAATTCGATTTGCGAAGAGGCGGCCCAAGCCGGCGGCTTGTCGGCCGAGGACCGACCGTTTGCCGCTCATCTCACGTTGAGCCGGATCCGTCCGCAGCAGGATGTCCGGGCAGTTATCGATGCCTATCAGCCGGTCCCGGTGTCTTGGCAGGCCGATCGCTTGGTGCTCTACCAGAGCACGCTTGGTCGGGGCGGAGCGGTCTACACGGCGATGGAGGAGTTCGAATTCAAGGTCTCAAGCTGAGCCCACTAGCGGAGAATCACTCGCCAGCTACTGATTCGACCGCGCGGGCGGCAGCGTCCGGGTCGATTCCGGCGACGAAGAAGCGCTTTCTCCGAGAGGTGCGACCGGAGACGAGGGTGATGTTCTCGGCGGCTACGCCCAGCCACGAAGCCAAGATCCCGGCTACTGCCGTGTTGGCCCGGCCGTCGGCAGGAGGCTCTCGTACCGACACCTTGAGAGCGTCGCCGTAGCGACCGGCAATTCGGCTGTTGCGGGCCCCGGGTTGAACGTGGACGTTTATATAGGTCCCATCCCTGGCAGCGCTGATCATTTCGGTGCGCCTTTGGTAGGTGCCACCAGGGGCTGGGAGCGGAGATTGGGGACCGCCGTCATACGTGGTCGAGGGTACGACAACGGTCATCAACGCGCAGCCTTTAATCTCGACCGGCGATGGCGCTTCGAATGGTGAGCTCATGACTTCCCGACCGTTGGATGCGCCCCTTCTCGAGCGGACCGATCCCGTCTTGGCCCGACCGCTCCCATCCCCTTTGATCAGTGCCCGCTCCAACATCCTGGCGGCAGGAAAGGCCCTCCTCGATTTAGCCGAGCCGTCGCTTGCCGGAGAGTGGAAATGGATCGGGGGCAGCGAACAGGAGGTGCGCTACGGTGCCTACCGGGCGGCGGAGACGCTCGAGCTCGCCGAAAGCAAGTCTCGCTTCATCCTCGCACCGGAGGAAACCAACGAAACCCAGGCAGCCCGGATCGTCGGTCCTGCCACCGCCGCTCGTTGGGATCTCCATGGATTGTTGCTGTCGATCGATGAAGAGTCCCTCGACGCCGAGCCTGGGGGCGAGGAGTGGTCGATTCGTCTTGCCATGGGACACATCATCTCCGGCCAGCGGGCCTATGGATGGGGGACGGCGTGGTGGGTGGCCAACCCGTTCGAGACGGGCGATCCCGACCTCCCGCCCGGAATTCCAGACGAGTTTTGGGCAGCCTTGCCGGACGAGGCCACCAGCGAAGCGGAAGGGAGCAAGGACGAACTTCGTAGGCGTCTCGACCACGTTTTGGATCTCACGGCCGAGCGCCTGGCCGGACTGGCCGACGAGCGGCTGCAGCTGGCCGCGCGATGGAGCGGCTTTGCCGTCGATGTCGGGTTTCGCCTCGGCCGGTGGTCCTCGCATATCCGCGAGCACGCGATTCAGATCGAAAAGACGATGGCGATGCTGGGGGTGGTCCCCGATGAATCACGGCGACTGGCTCGCCACGTGCTGGCTGCCTACGGCCGAGCGGAGGCAACAGTTTTCGGCCGACGACCCGGCGCGGCCACTCATGAAGCGGCGACCCGAATTGCCCATGCAGCCGCCGAGGCTCACGAGGCCGTTGCCTCTGCGGTCGAAGCCGGTCGGGGGTGAGCGGGCCCCATCTCGTCCTGATGGGTCCGATGGGTTCGGGCAAGACGACCGTGGGGTCGATAGTGGCCGAGCGGCTGGGGCTGCCTTTGGTCGATTCGGACGAGCAGATCGAGCGGCAACACGGTCGCACCGGGCTCGAGCTGGCGGAGGAGCACGGCGTTCCCTGGCTCCATGCTGCCGAGGCTGAGGCCCTGAGGCAGGCGGTGGAGGCTACGGAGCCGTCGGTTATCGCCGCCGCCGCCAGTACCGCCGATCTGGAGGAGATCGAGACTCTCCTCAGTGGTGATGACATCACTGTCGTCCTGCTGGTGGGAGATGTCGAGGTATTGGCGCACCGGGCCAAGTCCGGGAAACATCGCCGGCCGATCGACGTTGCACATTCACAAGAGCTAGCCGAGCAACGCAATGAACGCCTTTTGCCTGTGGTCGATGGAGTCATCGACGTCACAACCCCCGCGCCCGAAGGGATCGCCCAACTTGTCCTGAGCGTGGTTGGTGACTAGGCGGCTGATCTCCGTTGCTTGCGATCTCGAGCAGTCAGAGCTCGGCCAACGGCGGCTGCAGTGGGATGCGTTGATCGAACAGGCTTTGGTGGAAAAGCAGACGACCGACCGCGGGGTGCGGCTCGTCTTCGACCGCGGAGCCGAACTCGAGCTCGTCCGCCTGGTGGGTGCGGAACGAGAGTGTTGCGGTTTCGCCTCTTGGATAGTGACGCCGGGTCCTGGCGGTGGGTTCTTACTCGAGGTGGAGGCCGATGGCATGGGAGCCGACGCCGTCCGCTCGATGTTCGCATAACCCGATCCCCTCTCCCGAACAGCTGTTCGTGTAAGGTGGCAGATCACAAGGGTGTTATTTGTCGGTGCCAGGTCGTACATTCGACTCCACGGCATGGAAGACAAGAGGAAACGGAAGCGAGGAGAAGAAGTGGAGCGGGATAACGCACTCGAGATGACGGTGTCACAGATCCATCGTCAGTTTGGCAAGGGGGCGATCATGAAGATGGGCGACGTCGCCGATCGCAAGATCGAGGTCATCTCTACCGGTGCTCTCGCCCTCGATCTGGCCCTGGGAGTCGGAGGTGTGCCCCGGGGGCGGGTGGTCGAGCTCTATGGGAGCGAATCAAGCGGAAAGACCACGCTGGCTCTGCATATCGTCTCTGAGGCACAGCGCAATGGCGGGATCGCCGCCTTCATCGATGCCGAGCATGCCCTCGATCCGAGCTATGCCCGCGCCATCGGAGTCGACATCGACGAGTTGCTGATCTCTCAGCCGGATACAGGCGAGCAGGCGCTCGAGATCGCTGACATGCTGATCCGTTCCGGCGCCCTCGATGTAGTGGTGATCGACTCGGTCGCCGCCCTGGTCCCCAAGGCCGAGATCGATGGCGAAATGGGCGACAGCCATATCGGTCTGCAAGCGCGATTGATGTCTCAAGCCATGCGCAAGCTCACCGGCAGCCTGGCTCGCTCTCGAACCACCGCCATCTTCATCAACCAGCTACGTGAGAAGGTAGGAATTTTGTTCGGCAGCCCCGAGGTCACCCCGGGTGGGCGCGCCCTCAAGTTCTATTCCAGCGTCCGTATGGAGGTCCGAAGGATCGAGACGATCAAGGACGGTGCTGAAAGCGTCGGCAACCGCGTTCGGGTCAAGGTGACGAAGAACAAAGTGGCGAGCCCTTTCAGGCAGGCCGAATTTGACATCGTTTTTGGAGAGGGCATCTCTCGGGAAGGAAGCCTGCTCGACGTCGCCGTCGACAACGGAGTGGTCAAGAAGAGCGGGGCCTGGTTCACCTTCGATGGTGATCAACTCGGCCAGGGTCGGGAGAACGCCAAGAAGTTCTTGCGAGAGAACCCGGATGTGGCCGTCCAACTCCAGGCCAAGGTCTTTGAAGTAGTGGGAATGGTTCCAATCGAGGGCGATGATGAGACCGAAGAGGCGGCGATCACGGAGGAATCCTGATTCCTGGATTTCGCGCTCTTGGTCGAAAACGCTTCGGTTAACATTGGCGCCAGTAAACAACCCCAACCTTTGAAAAAACCGTGAAGCGTCTGCCCGTCCCCCATCCCAGGAATCTCCCTAACAGCGTTTAGGTCTATTTCGTAGATCGTCGGACGGCTTCGTAGGTGCTCACCGGGAAGGCAGCACCATGGAAACCATGTGGATTTCAGCGATCGCCGCAGTGGCGGTCCTGCTGGCCGGTGCCGTCGGCTTTCTCCTCGCCAAGAACCGCAGCGAAGGCCGCCAGCGCGTTCTCTCCGACGAGGACTCGGTCGGTAGTGCTCGCATCGAAGCCCAGAAGATTCTCTCTCGTGCCGACGAGGAAGGCCGGGCGCGAGCCGAGGCCTATCGACAACGGGAAGAGGCCGCTCTCGAGCATCGCAAGGTAGAACTCGAGGGAGTCGAAACCAGGCTGGTCCATCGCGAGCAGACCCTCGAGCAACGGGCCGGCAATCTCGCTCAGCGGGAGCAGATTCTCATCGCCCGGGAAACCGAGGTGACGTCCGGGCAGCAGGAACTGGTCAGCCTGAAGGAGAATGCCCGGTCTGAGCTCGAACGCATCGCCGGCATTGACGCCAGGGCAGCCAAGGATGAGCTTCTGGCCCAGGTGGAGCACGAAGCCCGGCGGGAGGCGATGATCCTGGTCCGCGACCTCGAGGCGAAAGCTCGGGAGGAAGCCGATCGGCGCGGGCGCCGCATTCTCGCCACCGCCATCCAGCGCCTGGCAAGCGAAGTCGTGACGGAGTCAACTGTCTCCGTTGTCTCCCTTCCGTCTGACGACATGAAGGGCCGCATCATCGGCCGAGAGGGTCGGAACATCCGCACCCTCGAGGCCGTCACCGGCGTGAATCTGATCGTCGACGACACGCCGGAGTCGGTTTCCGTCGCCTCCTTCGATCCCGTCCGTCGGGAAAAGGCTCGGCTGACGCTGGAGAAGCTGGTGGCCGACGGCCGGATTCATCCCGCTTCGATCGAAGAGGCCTACGAGAAAGCTGAAGCTGAAGTCGAGCAATCGGTGCGCGACGCCGGTGAGTGGGCCCTGGTCGAGGTGGGTCTCTCCAAGATGCATCCCGAGCTGGTTGTCCTCCTGGGTCGCCTCAAGTACCGATCGAGCTACGGCCAAAACGTGCTCAATCATCTCGTCGAGTCGGCGCATGTCGCCTCGATGCTGGCGAGCGAGCTAGGGATTGATCCGGGGAGCGTCAAACGCTCAGCCCTCTTGCATGACATCGGCAAGGCCGTCACTCACGAGGTCGAGGGTTCGCATGCCCTCATCGGGGCGGAGATCGCCCGACGCTTCGGGGAAGACCCGGCCGTGGTCCACGGCATCGAAGCTCATCACAACGAGGTAGAACCGCGGAGCCTTCTCGCCATCCTGGTGCAGGCCGCCGACGCCGTCTCCGCCGCCCGACCCGGCGCCCGCCGGGAAGCGCTGGAATCGTACGTTCGCAGGCTGGAGAAACTGGAATCGCTCGCTTCCGACTTCACCGGCGTCAAGCAGGTCTTTGCCATGCAAGCCGGTCGGGAGGTGCGGGTGGTGGTTGATCCCGGACATGTCGACGACCTGGCAGCGTCCGATCTGGCCCGGAGAATCGCCCGCAAGCTCGAAGAGGACCTCCAGTACCCGGGTCAGATCCAGGTAACCGTGATCCGCGAGTTTCGCGCTACCGATCACGCCCGTTAAGAGATGACCACGGTCGCAGTCGCCCCGCCCTCGCGTCGCTCGCTCTCGTCCCGGGTGCCCACCCGCACCGGGAAGCGATATCACATCCGCACCTTTGGCTGCCAGATGAATGAGCACGACAGCGAGCGGATCGCCGGGTTGCTCGACCTCGACGGTATGACCTCCACCACCGATCTCGAGTCGGCTGATGTCCTTTTCATCAACACCTGCACGATCCGCGAAGCTGCCGACAATCGTCTGTACGGCAATCTTGGCCAGCTCAAGGAGTGGAAGGACCGCCGGCCCGACTCACTACTGGTAGTGGGTGGGTGTGCCGCCCAGAAGGATCGCGACCTCGTCCGCGAGCGGGCGCCGTGGGTTGATGTCGTGATGGGAACCAACAACCTCGATCGCATTCTCGACCTCATCGATTATGCGGAGGCATGGGGAGGCATCACCGAGATAGCCGATGAATTGGAAGCGATGCCCTCCTCCCTCCCGGTGCGGCGCGAGCTGGCCCACTCGGCCTGGGTCTCCATCCAGGTCGGCTGCAACAACACATGTACGTTCTGCATAGTCCCGTCGGTACGAGGGAAAGAAGTAAGCCGCCGACCAGGTGACGTCCTGTCGGAGATCAGAGGTCTTGCCAGCCAGGGCGTCATCGAGGTGACTCTCCTCGGCCAGAACGTTGACACATACGGTCGCGACCTGGCCCTCGACGGTCGCCGCCGTCCCCTCTTCGCCGATCTGTTGAGACAGGTGGGCTCGATCGATGGCATCTCCCGTGTTCGCTTCACTAGCCCGCATCCGGCCGACTTTCGCCAGGACGTGGCGTTGGCGATGGCCGAGACGGAAGCGGTGTGCGAGCAACTGCATCTGCCCCTGCAATCGGGCTCCGATCGGGTTCTGGCGGCCATGCACCGCGGTTACAACACCGAGCGATATTGGGACAAGCTCAACATGGCACGCGAGTTCATTCCGAACCTCAGCGTCTCCACAGACATCATCGTCGGCTTTCCCGGGGAGACGGAAAGCGATTTCCAAGCCACCCTCGACCTCGTGGAAGCGGCTTGCTTCGACCAGGCCTTCATGTTCATCTTTTCGCCCCGGCCCGGCACCCGGGCGGCGCTGATGTCCGATCAGTTCATCCCGGACGACGTGATTGCCGAGCGTTTTGCTCGTCTGGTCGAAATTCAGAATTCGTCATCTCTCAGAACGAATCAGGCGATGATCGACCGTCAATACGAGGTCTTGACCGAGGGACCTTCCAAGAAGGACGCCTCGATTGCCGCCACGAGAACCCGGGGCGGCAAGCTCGTGCACATTCCTGGCGCTTTCGAGCCAGGTCGACTGCTCGAGGCAACCATTCTCAGCGCGGCGCCCCATCACCTGGTGGGGAGCGTCACCTGACCCGTCTCTTCGCCATCCTTGGGCCCACTGCCTCGGGCAAGAGCGAGGTGGCCATGGAGCTTGCTGATCGCCGCCAGGCCCCCATCGTCTCGGTGGACAGCATGCAGATCTATCGGGGGATGGACATCGGCACCGCCAAGCCCACACTCGAAGAACAAGCCCGGGTAACCCATTTCATGATCGATCTGGTCGAGCCCGAAATGGAGTTCAGCGTCGCCCAGTTTCAGGCGACCGCCCGCGAGGTGGTGGATCGCCACGAGGAGGTCTTCATCGTCGGCGGTTCCGGACTCCACTTCCGCTCCGTGGTCGACCCGCTCGACTTCCCACCGACCGACCAAAGCCTGCGTGAGAGCCTCGAAAACGTGGAGGACCCGGTCGGCGCACTGGTGGGTGCCGATCCGGGAGCGAGCGATTTTGTCGACATCAAGAATCGACGGCGAGTGCTTAGAGCGCTCGAGATCTTTCACCTGACCGGCGAGACCCCAACCTCACGCTCACATCAACCGCACCGGAGACGGATCGAGCAGTACCAGCCGCTTTACGAGTTTCGTGCTATCGGTCTGGATCCCGGGCCCGCCCTCGGTGAGCGAATAAGCCAGCGGGTGGCATCGATGCGGGAAGCAGGGCTGTGGGAGGAAGTGAGCCGGTTGTGGCATCGTCTCGGTCGAACCGCTTCGGGAGCAGTTGGCTATCGCCAGCTGGCAATGGCGATCGAAGGTGAGATCTCTCCCGATGAGGGCTGGGCGCTGACTGCGCGCGCCACCCTTGCCCTGGCGCGCCGGCAACGGACTTACTTTCGGCGCGATCCACGAATCGACTGGCAGCCGTGGGACGACGCTCTCGATCGGAGGGTGGTCGGAGCGGCCCGGGCACTGGGGATCTGATGCGGTTCGAGAAGATGGAGGGCCTGGGCAACGACTTCGTCGTTCTGTCCGGTGAGATCGAACTCACGCCGGGAGTGGTCCGCTTTCTCTGCGATCGGCATCACGGGATTGGGGCCGATGGAGTGCTCCGGGTAGGACTGGACGATGGCATCGTCGTGATGGACTACTGGAACGCCGATGGCGGAGCGGCCGAGATGTGTGGCAATGGGCTCCGATGTGTGGCTCGTTTCGCATTTGACCATCACCTGGCCGACACGAGAAGTTTCAAGGTGAGGACGGCCGTTGGCGAGAGACGAGTAGAAGCGCTTCCCGAGCCCCGAGTCGAACTGGGAGCGGCGTTGGTGGGTGAGAGTTTTGCCTGGGAAGGAGCCACCTTCTACGCCGCCAAGGTGGGCAACCCCCATGCGGTCACAATCGTGGACGATCCCGAGAAGGCCGATGTGGCGGGAATCGGACACCGCCTTGAGGCCGCAACACCGGGTGGAGTCAATGTCGGATTCGCGGCTGTCGAGCCGGAGTCGATCCGCCTACGGGTTTGGGAGCGAGGGGTGGGCGAAACGTTGGCGTGCGGAAGCGGGATGGTGGCCGCGTCCGCAGTCGCCCGTCAATTGGGATTGGTCGGAGATGGGGTCGATCTGGAAGTGGCCGGGGGACGGGCCCGGGTGGAGATCGAACCGGACACGAGCTGGCTGACCGGTCCGGCTCGCACGGTTTTTACCGGCGAGATAGATGTGCCTAGAGGGATCGAATGACGCTGACCACACGACCGAGGATGTCAACGCCGCGGTCATAAGTCACCGGCGAGAGCGAGGAGTTAGCGGGCTCGAGGATCACCTTCCCGCCCCGACGACGGAGCGTCTTGACAGTGGCCTCCTCCTTGTCGATGAGGGCGGCGACGATCTCACCATCACGGACATTGGCGCCGGATTCGATGACCACTAGATCACCGTCCAGGATGCCCGCCTCAATCATCGAGTCGCCTTTGATGCGAAGCATGAAGACCTGGCCTCGACCGACCAGTGCGGTTGGCAGGGTGAGAACATCCTCGACGTCTTCGGCAGCCAGGATCGGAGTTCCCGCCGCGATCCGGCCCAGTATCGGAACCTGGCGCACGCTGGGCTCCCGCTCGTGTCCGCCCCCGATTACCTCGATCGCCCGGGGCTTGGTGGGGTCGCGTCGCAGATAGCCCGCTTTGACCAACGCCGAGAGGTGGAAATGAACCGTCGAGGGCGAGGAGAGATGGAGAGCTTCTCCGATTTCGCGAACGGAGGGTGGATACCCACGAGCCGCCACCGCGTCCTGGATATAGGCCAGGATCTGTGACTGGCGCCCGGTCAGATCCGGGGTCGTGCTGTCTTTCATTTGCCTGCTCCTCTCGAACTCGTGTTCGCGAGGGTAGACATCTCGTCCCTCAAAACCAAACATCTGTTCGTTAGTTGACAACCGAACAGTCGTTCGATAGGGTGGCCCGAACATCAGTTCGGTTTGTCACACCCCTGCCGTACGGTGTGCGAAATCGAGCAAGGAGGAAGACCGTGAACCGAGGCCATCAGTCGCTTTCCCTCAAGCTGCTGTTCCTCCTCACGGTCACGGCCGCGGTCTTCCTCCTCTACTCGACCAGGGTGGCCGCGCAAACCCCGCCTCCGCCTCCCACGTTCCATCATGTCGTCTCCGGTGAAACCCTCTGGGGGATCGCCACCGACCGGCAACCCGGACGAGATCCGCGCGCGGTTATTTCCGAGATTCGGCAGCTAAACGGTCTCGACTCGGTCGACATCAGACCGGGACAGGTGTTGTTGCTGCCAACTTCGGGCGGCTAGTCCCCAGGTCGGTGTGGGCCAGTTCGCAGCGTCCGGCCGTCGGTACCCTGGGTCCGTGCGGTGTCCTATCTGTGGAAACGATGAGACGCGGGTGATCGACAGCCGGCCCGCCGAGCAAGGCTCGTCGATTCGGCGCCGGCGGAGCTGCGCAGTTTGCGGTCACCGGTTCACCACCTACGAGCGAAACGCCCCAGTTCTCCTGGTGAAAAAGCGGAGCGGCCGCTTGGAGCCCTTCGCCCCCGAGAAACTGCAAAAAGGAGTCGAAGCCGCTCTTGCCGACCGTCCTGTCCCGGCGAGTGCGATTTCCGAACTGCTCGAGGACCTCGAGACAATGGCGGCCAACCATATGGGGCCCATCTCTTCCGAGCAGCTCGGCCGGTTGGTGCTCGACCGACTACGGGTGCTCGACGAGGTCGCCTACCTCCGCTTCGCCTCGGTTTACAAGGAATTCCAGGGCGCCGAGGATTTTGGGCGTGAAGTGGCAGCGCTGGAGACCGCCTCAGGCACGCAAAGAGTCGAGAGCTCTGATGAGCCGGCCCCGCTCGGCGTCGGCCGCGGCGAAGACCGCTCCTAGGGTCTCCTCGCCCGCCTGAGCCAGGAGGGCGAGCTGGCCCTCGAGATCGGCCTCGGCGGCGTCCGCCTTGGCCGCATCCCCGGCGGTGACTGCATCGAGGTACCTGACTCGCCACTGGTCGAAGCCGGCGACGAAATCTGTGACCTGAGCGATGTGTTCGTCGAGCGGAGGACTGTCAGGGAAGCTCTCGACCATGTCGGCTAGATCGACTTGCCAGCTTGCGATCATCGATGCCGCCTCGGTCGAATCAGTCATCCCGGCCAGTACCGGCGAATCCCACAGCGGCTGGAGGATGACTCGATAGCTGAGGGCATCGCCTAACGCCGTTTCCATAGCCAGAGCCGATTGCGCCGCGCCGATTGCAGCCTGCCGCAAGGCATTGTCCTCGGGCAGCGCGGCGGCAACGTCGAAGAGATCGCGAGCAGACCGATCCACATCGAGCAAAAGCGACGTGGACTCGGCCACCTCGCCCGTGGGCGCCGCCATGACTGCATCTAGTCTGCTCAGCGAAGCTGCCAGCTCGCCGGCGCCGTCCGAGAGCTGGTTGTTCTGGCGGGCCGCGGTTTCACCAGGTCCACGCAGCAGTGAGGTGATCATCGCGATGAGGACGACGAGTGTCACTGAAAGGGCGATGATGGCGGTGCTCGAGAGACGGCCGCCGCCTAGCTTCGAACGAGCAATGATGTGGGGGTGCCAGCCGCCGATATCGAGGTCGGGCACCTGGGATCGGGAGTCAGGGGCCGGCAGCGACGGTGCGATCCCTGGTGGCGTTTCAGCAACCGTGACTACCAGAGAGGAGTCGTCGCTATAGAAGCCGAGGGACTCCAGCATCGACAACTCCAAACCCTGATCGGACTGGTTGCGGTCGAGCACTCCAACGGCACTCGCACGGGGCGATCGATCCCCCTCCTCGATGGTTGGATTCCTGTTGGAAATTTTCTCCTCGGTGGAGAAACCCCCCATGTCGATGGCTTCGCGCAATCCGGTTGCGGCCTCGGATCCCCATTGGCGAAGGGCCGAGACCACGCTGGCAATTCCGTGCCCGGTCTTGGCGCCCATCCCACGAAGCAGAGCAGCGGTCGACGAGCCCAACTCATCGGCGGTGGGGAAGGTGGATCGGGGCGTTTCCGCTGCGGTCTTCGATTGGCGATGGTCGGGAGCTGGCCGCGATCGAGGTTTAGGCACAGCCAATCGTGTGCTCTTCTTGGGAGCGAGGTGGCGACCACCTCGGGTCGGCGCCTTGGTATGGACGGTTGATAGGTGTTCGTCGGGGGCGTGATCAGCCCGGCAAGCGGTACAGTAGGTGAGGGCCAACTCGGTCTCCGTGGGTAGTACTCCGCCCGCAGCCCCACAGCAAAGATTGGTCCAGCGCCATGCACGTTACCTTTCGCCGTCTTAATCAGGCGGCATCTATTCCGAAGGCCGCGCATCCGGGCGATGCCGGCTTCGACATCGCTGCCAGCGAACCGGTGGACTTGATGCCCGGCGAACGTGCTCTGGTCCACAC
>JAICGW010000025.1 GCA_025922945.1 Acidimicrobiia bacterium
GGTGGCCATCCCCACCGCGATGCCCTGGCTGCCATTGACCATCAGGTTGGGGAAGCGGGCGGGAAGAACCGTGGGCTCTTCCGATTCCCCCGAATAGTTCTCTTCGAAGTCGACCGTGGACTCGCCGATCCCCTCCAAGAGACGCATCGCCAGGTGAGTGAGCCGGCACTCGGTGTAGCGATCAGCCCCGGGGGGATCGTCGATGGTGCCGAAATTCCCCTGGGGATCGATGAGTTGATGGCGCATCGAGAAGTCCTGGCCCATTCTCACCAGGGCGTCATAGATGGCCTGATTGCCGTGAGGGTGGTAGTTCCCCATCACCTCGCCGACCACCTTGGCGCACTTGCGGTGCGGAGTGGTTGGTCCGATGTTGTTCTCGAACATCGAGTAGATGATCCGTCTCTGTACCGGCTTCAAACCGTCGCGCACGTCCGGAAGGGCGCGGGAGACGATGACCGACATCGCGTAGTCGACAAAGGACTGCTCCAGCTCGGTGTTGATGTCAATCGCGCCGAGCCCGTTGCCGTTGGTGGGAATGCGGTCAGCCATGGCTCAAATGTCGAGGAAGCGAACGTCCTTGGCGTTCTGCTGGATGAATAGCTTCCGTTGGGCGACATCGTCGCCCATCAAGATCGAAAAGAGCTCGTCGGCGGCCAGAGCATCGTCGACGTCCACGCGCAAGAGGGTGCGGGTTTCGGGATCCATGGTGGTGACCCGAAGCTCTTCGGCATCCATCTCCCCGAGCCCCTTGAACCGAGACGCCTTGACCTTGGGGTGTTCCTTGCGAAATTCAGCAAGCTCGGTGTCGTCCTTCAAGTAGTGAACCTTGGAACCGACCTTGACTCGATAGAGCGGCGGCTGTGCCAGATATACATAGCCCGCCTCGATCAACCCCCGCATGTGGCGGAAAAGAAAGGTGAGGAGAAGGGTCCGAATGTGTGACCCGTCGACGTCGGCGTCGGCAAGGATGATCACCTTGTGATACCGGGCCTTGGCCAGGTCGAACTCGTCGCCGATGCCGGTCCCGACGGCCGTGATGAGATCGACGATCTCGGTGTTTTGCAGTGCCTTGGCCAAACGGGCTTTTTCCACGTTGAGGATTTTTCCGCGGATCGGTAGGACCGCCTGGGTGTGCGAATTGCGACCCTGCTTGGCCGGACCAGCGGCCGACTTTCCTTCGACGATGAATAGTTCGGCCTCGTCAGGATTGCGGGTTGAGCAGTCGGCCAGCTTGTCGGGAAGTCCCCCCGACTCGAGCCCCGACTTGCGGCGGGTGACGTCGCGGGCTTTGCGCGCCGCCTCCCGGGCTTTGGCGGCCGTGATGCACTTCTCGACAATCCGGCGGGCCTCGGACGAATAGCGCTCGAGCCATTCGGGTAGGTGACGATTCAGGATCTTCTCGACGTAGGAGCGAATCTCGGTGTTGCCGAGCTTGGTCTTGGTCTGTCCCTCGAACTGAGGGACCCTGACCCGCACCGAGATGATGGCGGTCAGGCCTTCGCGAATGTCCTCGCCGGTGAGGTTCTCCTCCTTGTCCTTCAACAAACCCTTGGTGCGGGCAAAGGCATTGATGGCGTTGGTAAGGGCCTTGCGAAAGCCCTCCTCGTGGGTTCCGCCCTCGTGGGTGTTGATGTTGTTGGCGAACGAGTGGATCGACTCGGTGTAGGTACCTGTCCATTGCATGGCCAGCTCGAGCTCTGACTCGGCCGAGCGATCGATGATTTCGATGACGTGGGGATGGACCGGCTCGCGAGACGAGTTGAGATGCTTGACAAAGTCGAGGAGTCCGCCCTTGAAGAGGAATGTCTCCGAGCGGGGCTCGGTCTGCTCCTCGAATACTCGCTCATCGGTCAACACGATCTCGAGGCCCCGGTTGAGGTAGGCCAATTCCCGGAGGCGGGTGGAGATGGTGTCGAAGTCGAAATCGGTCGAATCGGTGAAGATCTGGGTGTCGGGCCAGAAATTGATCGTGGTACCGCTGTTCTTCTTCCACGGCTTGAGCTTCTCGACTTTGGAAAGGGGCTTGCCGCGGGAAAAGCTCTGTCCCCAGACGAATCCGTCGCGGCGGACTTCGGCGTCGAGTTTTTGGGAAAGGGCGTTAACTACCGAGACGCCAACACCATGCAATCCGCCGGAAACGGTGTAGGCCCCCTGCTCGAACTTTCCCCCAGCGTGGAGCGTCCCCAGCACCACCGTGAGGGCCGATTGGCGGGTCTTGGGATGGATGTCGACGGGGATGCCGCGGCCGTTGTCGATCACCCGCACGCCGCCGTCGGCCAAAAGCGTCACCTCGATGCGGGTGGCGAAGCCGGCCATGGCCTCATCGACGGCGTTGTCGACCACCTCCCAGACGAGATGGTGGAGTCCCCGGGGCCCCGTCGAGCCGATGTACATACCGGGCCGTTTGCGCACCGCTTCGAGGCCCTCGAGGACGGTGATGTCCCGGGCGTCGTACGAGGAATTTCCATTGGTTGCGGCCAAATCAGCTCCTGGCGACACGGTCTGGTCGGAGGCAATCGGGGCGGCATGGAAGGCCGAAAAAGTGGCCCGATTGCACGCTTGTAATTATAGCCGTTCGACCCGCCCCCGAACATCCTCTTGCAGCCTGAAAAAGGGCGTTTCGCAGTTCCGGCTCGCCCCCTCGCGGAGGGACAAACAAGTCACGTCAGCGCGTCGGAGTACCGTCGTCTGGGTGCGTCTTGCCTGGCTCCACCTGCACAGCTTTCGCTCCTACCCCGCCCTCGAGTGGCGTCCCGATCCCGGGGTCAACATCCTCGTCGGCCGCAACGGAGCGGGGAAAACCAACGTCCTCGAGGCGATTGGGTTCTTGGCCAATCTTCGCTCCTTTCGCGGCGCTCCCGAGGAAACACTGATTGCCCACAATGCTGAGACCGCTGTACTGCGCGGTGAAGAGTCTGATGCCCAGGCGCTGGTTGAAGTGGAGATCACACGCAAGGGTGGAAGGAGAACGCGGATCGGTCAGAAGTCGATTGGACGGACCTCCGATCTCCGGTCGGCATTACGGACGGTTGCGTTCCTTCCCGACGATCTCGACCTCGTCAAGGGCTCCCCGGCCGGCCGCCGCGAGCTCCTAGACGATGTCGCCACTCAGATCTGGCCCGGGGCGGCTCTCGATCAAGCCGAGTTCGATCGCACGCTTCGCCAGCGCAACGCCTTCCTCAAGCAGGGTGACCGCGATCCAGCCACCCTCGAGGTATGGGACACGCGGCTGGCGCAAGCGGCCGCCAAGGTTATGGGGCGGAGGGCGCGGGCGGCAGCGGCGCTCGAGGAGACCCTGGTCGAGTCATACGGCAGGATCGCCGGTGAAGAGACCAGCGTCCGCTTCGCCTATCAATCGGATTGGGGGGGAACCCTCGACCCCACCACCCCGGCCAGCGAGTGGGCGAAGAGCTTGACGGGGGCCCTGCGCGAGCGCCGCCGCCTCGACTTCGAACTAAGGACAACCGGAAGCGGCCCCCACCGCGACGACCCGGCCATCTCCCTCGGTGGCCAAGGCAGCCGCCATCAAGCCAGCCAGGGGGAACAAAGAACCCTGGCCCTGGCGCTGCGACTTGCCACCCACCGAGCCGTTTCCTTGCAAACCGATCGGCTGCCGCTGCTGCTTCTCGATGATGTCTACTCAGAACTCGACCCCGACCGCTCGAAAGCACTCACCGACGCCCTTCCTGAAGCCCAGACCTTCGTCTCCACCACACGCCTCGACGAAGTTCCGGTACCAGGTCGGGCGTGGCAGGTCTCGGAGGGAGACATCCGATGAGCGGCAAGCCCGAGGCCTTGGACTCCGTCCTCGCCCGGATACTCGGGAACCTGGGGCTGCCGCCCCCCGATCTCCTCCCCCACCTCCAGCAATCCTGGGACGATCTCGCCGGTCCCCCTTGGGCCGGTCAGTCGTCACCCGTTCTGCTGCGGCGGGGCGAATTGGTGGTCGAGTCGGCTTCCCCGCAGCTGGTCTCGATCCTGCGCTATGCCAGCGGCGAGCTCTTACGACGCCTCGATGCGGAGCTGGGGCCAGGGAGAATCGACACAATCCGAGTGGCAGGACCCCGCCGCTGATTCCCCCATCCCCGCCTACGGCGGTACTCCCCCCTTCAGGGGGAGAAACCCCGATGCAAGGTTTGCTCCCCCAGCGAAGCGTTGGGGAGGTGGCGCTGAAGGCGCCGGAGGGGGCTCGGGCCCCCAGCGCGACCGGCGCTTAGATCCGGACCGGCATCAACAGGTAGAGGAACCCACCGTCTCCCCCGTCATCGAGGACGCTCGCCTTCAGGGAGTCGATCATCCGGATGCGAACCTTGTCCCCCGCGATCACCGACACCCCGTCCGACAGGTACCGGGGATTGAAGGCGATCAGGATCTCTTCCGGTCCCACGAATTCGGCGTCAAGATGCTCCACTTCGCCACCCACGTCCTGGCGGGTGACATTCACCTCCACCCCACCATTGCCGATCTTGAGGCGCACCGGAATGTGATCCTCGGCGACCAGCGTGACCCTCCCGAGGGCCTCGAGCAACGCCTCCTTTTCCATCAACACCTGGGCGGGATAGCTCTCCGGGAGCAGGGAGCGATACTTCGGAAACGACCCCTCGATGAGCCGCAGCCGCAACGATCCCCGGTCCGAGGAGAAGACCGCCTCCCGACTCGCCATTCCTGCTTGCACTTTCGGTCCCCCAATGGTGCGTGCCAGCTCTCGCAAGCCCCGGGCTGGCACCAGACCCGAGCCGATTGATCCCATCCCCGGCAGGTCTCTCACCGAAAGTCGGTAGGAGTCCGTCGCCACCAGCCGCAGGCCTTCGTCGGAGGGCTCGAACAAGACCCCCGTCAGGATGGGCCGGGCACTATCGGACGACGACGCGACCACTACTTGGTTAAGGCCGTTAACTAATTCCTCGCCGTCAACCTCGACGCCATCGACTGGGCTCATATCCAGATTCGGAAAATCATCGAGGGTGAGGGTGCGAAGGGTGAAGCGGGGTCCTTTGCCTTGAATCTCGGCATCGCCACCGCCGACTGACATGGTTACCACCCCGGGCGGCATCTTCCGCACTGACTCGGCCAGGAGTCGCCCCGGGACTACCGCCCGTCCTTCCTCCATCACCTCCACCGGACCTGAAGTCGTCACCGTGACCTCGAGGTCGGTTCCGGTGACGGTCAGGACGCCCCCGCTCGCCTCGCACAACAACCCTTGCAGGACCGGAAGCGCCGATCGCGCCGCGACCGCGCGATTGGCACGGCTGAAGATGTCGGCGAGGTCGTCGCGCTCACCCCTGATTTTCACAACGGTTTCTTCCTTCCTGGTTCTACTAAGGGATTCTTATAAGAAACTTAGAAGAGGTAGTAGGGGTTGGGGAAACCGGGGAAAAAGCCGTTTCGTCTTCTGGTAGCGGGCTTTCGGTGCCAACAACGGCTGGGGATTGTCTTCCAACTTCTCCCCCTGTGCCGGCAACGCATCTCACGCGGGGTCAACTTATCCCCCTCTTTTCCGCAACTGCTGGAGGAGGCTGTGGACACGATCGAACACCGCTCGATCGGATCGAATCACCCGCTTGACCTTGTCCAGGGAGTGGATGACGGTGGTGTGATCCCGTCCCCCAAAGACCTCACCGATCTTGGGGAGAGACAGATCGGTCAGCTCCCGGCAGAGATACATGCCCACCTGACGGCACATCACGAGTGGTTGGCGGCGGCTCGGGCCCTGCACCTCCGCCACCGAAAACCCATAGGAATCCGCGGCGGCGGAGATGATGTCGAGCGCCTGCAACGGAGCCCCGTTCTTCTTGCCGTGGTCTCCAAGGACCTTCTCGGCCATCGGGAGGTCGATCTCACGATGGGTGAGGGCTGCAAACGCAGTGACTCTCGTTAGAGCTCCCTCCAGCTCGCGGATGTTGTCTGAGACGGTGCTGGCGATGTACTCGAGAACCTCCTGCGGCACCCGCTTTGGTGCGAATTCAGCTCCCCGCCGCAGAATGGCGAGCCGAGTCTCGAGAAGCGGGGGCTGAATGTCGGTTACCAGACCCCATTCGAACCGCGAGCGAAGGCGATCCTCGACGGTGAAATTCCGGGGATGGCGATCTGAGGTGATCACCAGCTGCTTGCCGAGCTGGTGAAGGGTGTTGAAGGTATGGAAGAACTCCTCGAGGATTTGCTCCTTGCGTTCGAAGAACTGGACATCGTCGAGGAGGAGGACGTCGGTGCTCCGATAGCGATGTTTGAAATCGTCTACCCGCTTCCGCCGGATGCAGTCGATGAAGTCGTTGAGGAACTTCTCTGAGGTGACGTAACGGACCAAAAGGTTCGGATAGAACTCGTGGACGTGGTGGCCGACGGCATGGAGGAGGTGGGTCTTGCCGAGGCCGGCTCCGCCGAAGATGAAAAGGGGGTTGTACGAGACTCCTGGTTGATCCGCCACCGCTTGGGCTGCCGCCAGTGCGAATTGGTTTGATTCCCCCTGGATGAAGTTTTCGAAGCGGTAGCGCCCAAACAGGGGCGAAGGATTGGTTTCGTAGCGAGGTTCGACCTCCGCCACCGACGGATGAGAAGGGCTGACGTTGGGCTCGAGGGACGGAGGGTCGGCCTCTTCCTCCGATCCCGGGAGATAGGGCGACAGACTCACGAGCGAGAAAGTCATTTCCGAGCCGAAGACCTGGTGGAAGATGGATTCGATCTGTTTTCCGTGCTTCTCCTCGACCCATGTGCGGTGGAACTCATTGGGGGCGATCAAGGTCAGCTGCGTCGCCCCTAGCTCCGGTTGAAGTTTGCCCAGCCATTTCTGCCAGTTGGCGGGAGAAACGGAGCCCCGCAAAGTCGTCTGAAACTCCTCCCACTGACGCGATGTCGCCTCCTCGAGCGTAAATCCGTGCACTCGTCCCTCCCTCCGGAGACCGGGTTTCCCACAAACCCTTCCACAGCTGTGGAAATCGATCTCAACCAAAAAAACTCGGCGACCTTGCGGCCGCGAAACGGCTCCTCACTCCCTGCCGGCGGGCCGGCGTTCCCACCGCGGACGCGTCGAACCAAGACTCCTCTAGGGGAAGTGAGTCGGCCTGCATACGCAGCGGCGAGCGATTTTGCAGGGGTTGATAGGAGGCGTCAAGAGCGCGCAATCCGCGCTTGTGGAGACTGTCGAGCCCCCAATCGTTCGTATCTATAAGGGTTTTTCAGGCGACGAGATCCCGGGGTCACGCGTTCTGGCAATGGCGGAGGGACTGGTTTTTTTCGCGAGGGCCCGGCTTTGACACAAATCGCGTGGGCGCAATAACCTTGTTCCGTCCGTCCACCCCGTGTGTCGGGGTGATTGCCACCATGAAAAGAACCTTCCAACCCAAAGTACGCCGCCGGAAAAGGAACCACGGATTTCGTCACCGTATGGCCGATCGAGCCGGGCGGGCGATCCTCAAGGCTCGTAGAGCCAAGGGTCGCAAGCGACTCGCAGCCTGACGCGGCCCCCCACCGTCCGGCCCATCTCGATTAAGAAGAGGGCCGATTTTCGCCGGGTTCTCGATACCGGCCGGCGTCGCAAGGTAGGCGGGCTTTTGGTTGTCCGCAGCCCTGGCCAACCCGACCAGTTCCGCATCGGGTTGGTGGCAGGGAAACGAATAGGAAATGCAGTGCAGCGAAATCGAATCAGGCGCCGCCTTCGGGCGGCGGTAGGCGACGCCGAGGTGCCAGTCGGTTTCGACTACGTGTTGATCCCCGAAAGGGAGGCCGCCGACGTTCCCTACCCGCGGCTGGTCGAGTGGGTCACCGCCGCCTGCCGACTCGACTGACTCCCATGGCAATTTCCCGCACATCAATCCAACAGCGCCCCCTCTCGGCGTTCGCAGTTTTTCTGATCGTTGTCTATCAGCGACTGCTGAGCGCCCGCCTGGGCCGCAATTGTCGCTATTTCCCGAGCTGCTCGCAGTACGTGATCGAGGCGATCGAGCGTCACGGCGTTCTCCGCGGGGCCCTAATGGGGCTGCGAAGGCTCGGCCGGTGCCACCCTTTCCATCCCGGGGGGCTAGACCCGGTCCCTCCCGCCAGGACGCGGTAAATGGGCGAAATCTTCAACGGTCTCCAAAACGCCCTCGGCAGCGCCCTGGCGTTCTTCTACGACCTCGTTCCCTCCTATGGGCTCGCGATCATTCTTCTCACCGTGGCGGTGAACCTGCTGTTGTTCCCGCTGACGCTCAAGCAAACCCGCTCCACCCGGGCCTTCACCGCGATTCAGCCTGAGATTCGGCGCATTCAGAAGGAGTACAAGGACCGTCCCGAGGAGATGCAGAAGGAGTTGATGCGGGTCCAAAGGGAGGCCGGCGCCACTCCCGGGGGGTGCCTCCTACCGCTCATCGTTCAGTTCCCGATCTGGTTGGCCTTGTTTCAGGTCCTCAACGCTCCCGGCCACATCCCGGAAGGCTCGGCCCTGGCGGATGCCATCGCCTCCGGACAGAACCGATTTCTGGGTATGGACCTTGGCAAGCGGGTTTCCGAAGCGGTTTCAGACGGGATCGGCTTCGCCCTTCCCTATCTGGGGATGCTGGCGGTGATGGTGGCCAGCCAATACATCCAGACCTGGCACGCCACCTCCGGCCAGGCCCGCCCCGACAACCCTCAGGCCGCCGCCGGTCAGGCAGTGAGCCGGATCATGCCGCTCTTTATCGGGATCGTCTCCTACAACTTTCCGGCCGGATTGGTCCTCTACTGGATGACTGGAAATATTTTCCGGCTACTTCAACAGATTGTGATCTTCAAGATCGATGGCAGGCCTCAACTCGTGCCCGCCGACACCGGTCGTCCGGTTGTCGGCAAGGAGGCAGTGCGGAGCAAGGCCGACAATCAGCCGGAGAGCCGAAAGGCGCAGCAGCGTGCGGTCGACAAACGGCGTCGCCGCAGGCGGAAATAGCAAGAACGAGGAAGTGAAATGGTCGAGTGGGTAGAGGTTCGCGGAAAGAGCATTGAGGTGGCGGTCGCAGCGGCTATGAACGAGCTAGGGGTAACCGAGCGCTCGGACGTGGACGTGGAAGTGGTCCAGGAACCCGAAAAGGGATTCCTCGGTTTGGGGGGTAGGGATGCCATCGTCAGGGTGAAGCCCCGAGTCCGACGAGGACGGGGTCGGGATCGTCGGCCCCGCACTGGCGCCAGTCGGACCGGCGGTTCGCGACCCGAAGGTCGGAGTCGAGATGCCGCTTCCCGAAGCGGTGGTCAACGGGGCAGCAATGCCCCTCGTTCCCAGGGTCGCAGCGGTGGCAACTCCCGCTCGGGCGCTCCGCGGACCAGGAGTCCAGAGGCGGCGAACCGCGCCGAACGCCCCCCGGTCGATGTCAACCCGGCCGAGCAGGCGCCGGTGGTTGAGCAGTTCCTCCGGGGATTGGTCGAATCGTTCGGACTCGAGGGGTCGGTGCGGGTGGAAATCGAGGACGACGTCATCATTGCCACGGTCGAGGGAGAGCAAACGGAGGCCCTGGTGGGCGTACGGGGCTCGGTGCTGGACGCGGTCCACGAGATTACGAAGACCACCCTTCACCGCCAGTTCAAGGATACCGCCCGGGTTCGCCTCGACATCGCCGGCTATGCCGAACGACGCCGTCAAGCCCTCAGCATCTACGCCGGTCAGCTCATCGAGCAGGTGATGAGCGAGGGTGGCGAGATCATGCTCGAACCGATGAGCGCGGCGGATCGGAAGGTAATCCACGACTCGGTGGCGGCGGTCGACGGGGTGCGGTCTTATTCCGAGGGCGAACCCCCCCGCCGGTATGTGGTGATCTCGCAGGTCGAAGACCAGGCCGGCGAGGAGGGCGACGACGAGGGCGACGACGAGGTTTAAACCCTCTAGTTTCACGTGAATCCTCGCCTGGAGGCCGCGGCGAGGGTGGCCGGGGTCGCCCTCGACGCCGGAATGAGGCAGCGCCTGGTGACCTTGGGACGGTGGTTAGCCACCGAGGCCCTCCCCGGTGGTGGGCTCGGCCCCAACGAGGCCGCCAAGATCGAGGCGAGGCACCTAGCGGATTCGATCCTTTTTGCGGCCGGGTGGGTGAGTCCCCCGCCAGTCTGCTGGGATCTGGGTTCGGGAGCCGGGCTCCCGGGGCTGGTCCTGGCTTGCATCTGGCCCGGGAGCAGCCTGGTGCTGGTCGACGCTTCGGCGAAACGCTGCGACCTCGCCCGGCGCGGGGGTCGCGTAGTCGGGGTCGAGATCGAGGTGCAACACTCTCGAATCGAGGATTTGACCGGGCGGTATGAGGCCATTGTCAGTCGGGCGACGATTCCGGCTGAGCGATTTGGCCGGATACTGAAACGTCTGCTGGCCCCTGGCGGCGTGGCTGTCATCTCGGGGAGTAGAGATGGCAAGCCGCCGGGTTTTGAGCGCCTGCGGTTTCCGGAGGAGGAATTCTTTGATCGAACCTCCCGCCTTCTTATCATGCGTTCACCTTGAACGGATCCTCCGCCATAAGCCCGGTCGAGGTCGGCCCCGAAACCCCGACCTCCGGCCTCGCCACGGTGGTTGCGCTGGCGAACCAAAAGGGTGGGGTGGGGAAGTCAACGACCGCCATCAACCTGGCCGCGGCCCTGGCGATGCAGGGTCAGCGATCGCTGATCGTCGATCTGGATCCGCAGGGCAATGCCACCTCGGGACTTGGTATTGACCGGAGCGCCATTTCCGCGTCGATATATGACGTTCTTTTAAAGGACGTTGCAGTCGAGGACGCTATCGAGCCGACCTCGGTCAAGAGCCTCTTTGTTCTTCCGGCCACGATCGATCTGGCCGGGGCCGAAATCGAATTGGTTCCACTTTTGTCTCGAGAGCAGCGGCTCCGTCAAGCCTTCGGTTCGATCCTTGAGGACTATCAGGTCATCTTTATCGACTGCCCTCCCTCGCTTGGGCTCCTGACGGTGAACGCCCTCACCGCTGCCCACGAGGTCCTCATCCCGATCCAGTGCGAGTACTACGCCCTCGAGGGCCTGAGCCAGTTGCTCAACAATGTGGACCTGGTCAGGCGGCAGCTGAATCCTCAACTGGTGATCGAGGGTGTGGTACTGACCATGTACGACTCCCGGACCAACCTTTCTCGCGACGTCGCCACCCAAGTGCGAGGTCACTTTGGGGATAAGACCTACCGGACCGTGATTCCGCGCTCGGTGAGGATTTCGGAGGCTCCGTCCTATGGGGAGCCGATCGAGGCACTCGACCCCATGGCCCGGGGGGCGATCGCTTATCGCGAGCTAGGTCGAGAGTTTCGAAGGCGTCATGGTCTCGACTAGGAGGTTCCGATGAGTCAGAAGCGCGGCCTGGGAAGAGGACTGGAGGCGCTGATCCCCTCGACCCGAGACCCCGAGCAAGGTTTTGCCGAAATCGAGATCGACGAGATCCGGCCTAATCCGCAACAACCCCGGGGAGATTTCGACGACGAAGCGCTTGCCGGTCTGGCGGAGTCGATCAGGAGCCTCGGGCTTCTCCAGCCGGTAGTGGTCCGCCCCGATCCCGAAGGGGGCTATTTCCTGGTTGCCGGGGAACGGCGCTGGCGGGCGGCCCGTAAGGCAGGGCTCAGTCGGATTCCGGCCGTGATTCGGACCAGCGACGATCGCGAATGGCTTACCGCCGCCCTGGTCGAGAATCTCCAGCGGGCCGATCTCAATCCGCTGGAGGAGGCCGCGGCCTTTCAGCAACTTCTGGAAGATTTTGGCTTAACGCACGAAGAGGTGGGCCGAAGAGTCGGGCGGAGCCGGGCGGCGATCACTAACTCGATTCGTCTGCTCGGGCTCCCTGCCTCGATTCAATCCCGGTTGGCAAGCGGTGAGCTCAGCGCCGGCCACGCGCGCGCCCTGGCGGCGATCGAGGACCGCGCCTTCGCCGAGCACGTTGCCAAGCGGGCGGTGGCAGAAGGTTGGAGCGTTCGTCAGGTCGAGGACGCCGTGCGACTGCGACGGGGTGAAAACACCCAAGCGCCCCGTGTGCGCGAGGTTCGCCCGGCCGAGATCATCGAGCTGGAGATGCGGCTGGCCGAGCGCTTGGGTAACAAGGTCCGGGTCGACTTCCGGCAGGGCAAGGGGGCCCTACGAATCGACTATCGATCCCTCGAAGAGCTGGAGAAGATCTACCGAAGACTGATGAGCTGAGCACCCTCCCGCCCTCCTAACTTTGAGGTCACATGAGGCTTTATCGCCGGAGCGACACCGGAGACGCCGTCCGCGACATCCAGGGCCGTCTGCTCGCGCTTGGCTACCACCCTCAGAGCGATCCAGGGGGAGAGTTCGGGGCCGGAACCGAGGCGGCAGTGCGGGAATTTCAAAGCGATCGCGGCCTCACCGCCGACGGCGAGGTTGGACCTGAGACCTGGCGGGTGCTTTACGAAGCCGGTTACCGGTTGGGCGATCGGCTGCTTTTTCTGAAGCGACCAATGCTGCGGGGAGAGGATGTGGCTGAGCTGCAGGGACGTCTCAGCCAACTCGGATTCGACCCGGGGAAGGTGGATGGAATTTTTGGCCTCGAGACCGAGCAAGCGGTCCTCGATTTCCAGCGGAATCGGGTCCTGACAGAGGATGGGATCGCCGGCCCCGAGGTTCTCACCGAGCTCCGGCTGTTGGTGCGCGGAAAGATGCGAGCCGGACGAGAGACGGTGAGGGAACGGGAATGGCTGCGGAGCTTGCCCGACAGCGTCGTCGGGTCCCGGGTGTTCTTTGATGCAGCCTGTCGCACCCCGGAAGAGGCCCGGGCGACGTGGGTGGCGGCTAGTTCGGCGGCGATGGAGCTACAGGCGCGAGGGGGTCAGCCGATTCTGGGTCGCGCCGCCGACACCCGGCTCCCGGAACGAGTGCGGGCCGGGCGGGCCAATCGGCTGGGGGCGGAGCTGGTGGTCTCATTTCAGGTTCGGGCGGATGGAGGCCCGGCGGCGGTCTTTTACTTCGCCAGCGATCGGGGAGTCTCACGGGCCGGGGAGATGCTCGCCAACCGAATCGCCGAGACCGCCGGGGGGCTAGTGGAGGGTAGGGCTACGGCCATCCTGCGCGATACCAGGGCTCCTTCGGTGATCGTTTCTCATCCCGAGCTCGGTACCGAGGTCGGACGCCTGGTCGTTGACGGCCTGGCGCAGTTTTTCGCCACGGCAGCTTTAGAGACTTCAGATGACAGATATCAGACGTCAGACAAAACCGGAGTCTGAAGTCTGATGTCAAAGCCTCGGCTAAAGCCCGGGGCGATCTGACGTCTTAGGCGAGGTATTCCGAGAGCTCGCTGACCAAGTTGTGCTTGGGGCGAGCACCGATGATTCGCTTCTTCTCCACTCCATCCTGAAAGAGGATCAGGGTCGGAATGCTCATCACGTCGTACTCCCCGGAGATCTGCGGGTTCTCGTCAACATTGAGCTTGCCGATTCGAAGCTTGCCGTCGTACTCGGTGGCCATCTCATCGAGAATGGGAGCGATCAGCCGACAGGGTCCGCACCACTCGGCCCAAAAATCGACCAGGATCGGAGTGCCTCCAGCAATGGTCTGATCGAAGCTCGAATTGTCGAGGGTGACGGTGTTTTCAGTCATGTGTTTCCTTTCCTACCAAAGGCCAACCCATACCCGGTCGGCCTCATTCCAACACTGCTCTATTCCGTCAGCGATTCGAGGTAATGCTGGGCGTCTAGGGCCGCCATACAGCCGGTGCCGGCGGCACTGACTGCCTGGCGATACCGGGAATCGGCCACGTCACCGGCCGCGAACACGCCGGGGACATCGGTAGCCGTGGTTCCGTCCCCTTTCAGGATCAGATAGCCGCGCTCGTCGAGGCGAAGGCTGTCGGCGAAGATGGCGGTGTTGGGGATGTGACCGATGGCGACAAACACTCCATCGGCGGCCAGGCGCTCTTTCTCACCGGTCTCGGTGTTGACCAGCGTGACCGCCTGAACGCCTTTGTCTCCCAGGATCTCTTCGACCAGCGAGTTCCATCGGACTTTGATCTTGGGGTGCTCGAGCACGCGCTGGGCCATGATCGCCGAGGCCCGGAACTCATCCCGCCGATGGACGACCGTTACTTGAGAGGCGAAACGGGTGAGGAAGAGAGCCTCCTCCATGGCCGAGTCACCCCCGCCGACCACGACCAGTTCCTTGTCCCGGAAGAAGAATCCATCGCAAGTTGCGCATGAGGAAACCCCCCGGCCGGTGAGGCGCTCTTCGCCGGGGACGCCTAGCCATTTCGCCGCCGCCCCGGTGGCGATGACGACCGATCGAGCTTCATGACGGTTGTCTCCGGTGAAGACCCCGAACGGATCGGAGGAAAAGTCCACCGCGGTGACGTCGGTGGCAACGAGGCGCGCCCCAAATCTCTCAGCCTGCTTGCGAAACTGGTCCATGAGCTCAGGTCCCAGAATGCCGCCCGGGAAACCTGGATAGTTCTCGACATCGGTAGTGATCATCAGCTGACCGCCGGGTTGAGTGCCTTCGAAGACGAGCGGCTTCAAGTCAGCCCGGGCGGCGTAGAGGGCGGCAGTGAGTCCGGCGGGCCCGCTGCCGATGATGATGACGTTTTCGGTTGTCACGAAGCCTTTTTCCTATTGCCCCACAAGATGAACCCGAAGATGAGCACGACGAGGCCAAGCACACCGAAAGCCCCATCGGAACCGAGCGGAATCGCCAGGGCGCCGTAGATAGAAAGCACAAGAAACACCAGCGCCAGCAACCCCAGAGTGAGAGCAGCCATTCCCAACGACGAGAGGCGGATCCAGCGGCTGATGCGATCGACGGTGAGCGACCGAATCCGGGTGGCGACCATCTCCAGAAAATCGGCAAACCGGGCGGGAAAGTCGTCCACCTCGTCAGATTAGGGGAGAGACATCAGATCTCGGAGAGACATCAGATCTCAGATCGCCCGGCTACACCGGGCTTTCAGACCCTCAGATTTCAGACCGCCCGCCTGCGGCGGGCTGTGAGACATCAGATCCCTTCTGAAGTCTGAAGTCTGATATCTGATATCTGATAGCTGATATCTGGTCGCTGATGCCTGATCTGCGTCGCTAGTCGGGCAGAAGAATTTCCGTGCAGTCGTCGAGGAAGAACGCGCGGGGGGAGAGCTCGCCGTCGTCCTCTACGAGGAGCAACAACACCTGCCGGCCCTGATAGGTGCTTTCCCCTCGTTCCTCGATGGCGAGGTCCTCGGTTTCCTCGGCGCAGGAGACCGACGCATCTCCTTCAGGCGCACCTTCGTGAGCCAGCGCCTTGGCCTCGGCTTTGAGCTCGTCGAGGTCCCCTCCAGCTTCCAATTGAGCGAGCGTGGCTGAGGCGGCGGTAGTGGCGGTAGCTCGTTCCGTATTGTTGGCGCCGCCAGCGGCGAACTCGGGAGCGGCTGCGTCGGCGGCCATGGTGGTGGCGGCCCCGCTCGAGTCCTGTTGGCTGGCGATGGTCGCTCCCACGCCCACTACCACGGCCATTACTGCGGCGGCAGCCATCATCCGCCCCCAGATCGGGCTCATGGGTTTGGTCTCGGTCTTGCGTCGCATCGGAACAGGCAGGGCGGCGGTGATCGCTGTCGCCATCTGTGACTGTTCGCTCTCCGTCAATCGGGCGGAGCCGACCTCCGCCAGAAGCGCGCGCAGCTGCGTTTGCTGTTCAAACAACACCCGGCACTCTGCGCACCCCGAGATCAGGGCTTCGGCCGCGATTCGATCCGGTTCGTAGCCCGAGGCATGAGCCGCCAAAAGCTCGAGATCGTGCGTGTCGTGATTGATACTGCTCATAATTCGTCGGTAACGCTTTGATGCCCCGACCCCCCCGAAAGGTTCCCCAACTCGGCCGCCAGTTGGCGCCGGGCCCGAAAAAGGCGCGACTTGACGGTCCCGATCGGCAGGTCGAGACGTTCGGCCACCTCCGGCAGGCTGAAGCCCTCGATGTCGGAGAGCACGACGACTGAGCGGAAGTCGACGCTGAGCTTGGCCATGGCAGCAGCGATCGGGGCGGCCAGCTCAACCGAGGTGAAGGGGTCGGCCGCAGTGGGATCGGCGGGGTCGAGGTAGTCGGGCATCGGCTCTGAGGGTCGGCGGCGCTCTCGACGGAGGAGGTCATAGCAAGTGTTGATGGCGATGCGATAGAGCCATGTGCCGACGGCCGCCCCCGCCCGGTATTGGCCGGCCTTGCGATAAAGAGTGAGAAACGTCTCTTGAGTGGCGTCAAGGGCGGCGGCTCGGTTCCCCATCATTCGGAGGCAAACCGAAAAGATCCGGTCCTGGTGCCGCCGCATGAGGGCGGTGAAGGCATCGTGATCTCCCCCGACCACTCGCTCGATCAAAACCGCATCGTCGAGTGAAGCGGTCATGCGTGAAAGCGTATCTCCCCAATGGTGATCCAATAGTCACCGTCTCCCTGGCGTGGCAGCGACGTGAACCACATGAGCCAGTTGCCGTCGCTGCGCTCGGGCAATTGAAAGGTCAGGGGTCCGCCCTCCGTTCTGCCGGTGGCGATGATCTCCCATCCGCTGGGGTCGTCGGGCCGTTCCGTCGACCAACGCACGCTGATGTCTGCTCCGCCGGGGATTCCCACTATCTCAAGTACGTTCGGGGTGCCGGTGACGGCGATGGTTAGGCCGACGCCGGGTTTGAGCAGCTCCATTGGATCGCGATACCGCTCGGTTCGCCACGAAGTGTCGATATTCCCATCGATGGTGGCGCCGACGTTCTGATCGTTCTCGCCTCCTTCTCCGAATGGGTCGAAGGTGGCGACTCCCGTGATCTCTGGCGGCGGGCGATCGGCGGCCGCGGTGACACTGGGAGCAAGTGTGGTGACGACCACGGTAGGGGTCAGAAGGGTGGCGGCTGGCCCCGGCACGACCGGAACTCCCGTGTCGCCCGCCAGCACCCGACCGAGGGCGATCAACCCCGCCGCGAGCACGGTGAGGACTCCGGCGAGGACCAGGGTTCGCCAGCTGCGGGTAGGGATCTCTGTCGGTGGTCGGGGACGGGGGATCGCCTCCAACGCATGGGAGAAGGCGTCTGCATTGAGTTCGCCCTGCCGGGCGGCCTGTAGCGCCCGATCGACTTCGATCGGCACCCCGTCGACAACTTCGGAGGGCGGCGGGCCGCCGGGGGCAAAGCCGGTCAGGGCCTGTTCCAAAACGCCGGCGAGATCGGAGACATCGCCCGCGGTTGAAGCCAGATAACGGCGGGTCCGTCCGAAACCACCCAGACGGGCGGGACGAGAAACGGTGTAAAGAATTGCCCCCGGTTCGATGGCGGCGTGAAGCACGCCCGCCTCATGCAACGCCGCCAGTGCTCCTGCCACACCGGCGGCGTTGGCGCAGAACTCGGGGTAGTCCATCGTCTCGCCGGAATCGAGACGGCTCTGCAGGGTCATTCCCCCGTTCCACTCCGAAACGAAGTAGGCGCCATCGGTGACCTCCTCGGCCTCAAAGATCGGCTCCAGATGAGGGTGGCGAACCGCGGCCGCCCCCCGCACCGCCTTGAGGAAGTCCGAGCGCCGCTTCTCAGTGGCATCCGGGCCGAGCAGTCGGATCAGGACCGGGCGATCGAGGTGCTCGTCGGTCGCCAACCACTCTTCGATGTCCTGATCGCGACCGAGGCGAACCTCGAGGCGATAGCGAGTCGGAAGCGGCGGGGGCATTCAGAAATCGGTACCGAACGCGGCCATGATCACCAGGCCGTCTCGAGCCGGATGGAATCCATTGCGCAGATACAGCGCTCTTGCCCGGTCATTGCTCTGCTGGGTATTGACGAGGAGCGAAGCTGCTCCGTGACGGCGGGCCCACAGGAGAGCAGCCGCCACCAGGGACCCTCCGACGCCCCGTCCTTGGGCCTGCGGGGAAACGGCGAGTCGCTGCAGGTAGCCGATCCCGAGGCCGACTCCGGCGATGGCGAACCCGGCGAGGCCGGTTTGGTCGCGAATCGTGTAAATGACGTGGCGAGGGGTGGCTTCGAGGCTCTCTCGCAAACCCAGGAGACCCATTCTCCATCGCATTGGAAACGCCTCCCGATCCAGAAGGTTCAATTCCTCCAAAGTGGCTGACTTCTCGACCGGGGTCTGAGGACGGGCGAGATGTCGGAGGTCGTGCTCGAAGAGGGCGAGCGGTTCGGCGACTTCGTAGCCTGCCTGCCTCCAGAGCTCGCTGCGTTGTCGGAGTACGGCGGGAGAAAGGACGGGCTTCGACCAGTCGGCCACCAGGGCGCTGGCCTCAGCGAGAAACTTGGCACCGCCTCGTTCCAGCCGGAGGGTGGCGGCGGCGATGTCATCGTTCCAGGGCCGGGCATGCGCACGGCCCCAGCCATGCGTAAGCACCACCGGTTGTGGCCAATTTCCTCTGGTCCTAACTCCGTAGGAGGTGGCGGTCACTGTGTGGGAGAGTATGGGTGTGGAGGTCGTCTACCTGTCGCACGACGTCTTCTACAAGCACTTCGCAGGCGCTCGGCACATCGAGCGACCCGAACGCCTGCGGGCGGTCGAAGAAGGTGTGACCCGCTCGGGACTTGACATCCAGGCGGTAGTTCCGCATCCGGCGGATCGGGCGGCGTTGTTAGCTGTGCACGACCAGAACTACATCGACGCCCTGAGGGAATTCTGTTTGTCGGGGGGTGGGTCGATCGATTCCGACACCCACGCGGTGACGGAAACCTGGGAGGCATCGATTAGGGCGGCGGGATCGGGGTTGACAGCGATTCCTTTGCTCGGCGGAGGGGGCGTGGCGATGGCAGCGGTGCGACCACCGGGACACCACGCCACCGCCAACCGGGCGATGGGGTTTTGCTTTCTCAACAACGTTGCGGTGGCCGTCGCCCATCTGCGAGGCCAGGGTCGGAAGGTGGCTGTGGTCGACTGGGACGTCCATCACGGCAACGGGACCCAGGAAATGTTCGGGGATGATCCCGATGTGCTCTACGTCAGTATCCATCAGGCACCGTTCTATCCGTTGACGGGGCACATCGAGGACATCGATCTGGGAGAGGGGACCATCGTCAACCTCCCGGTGCCCATCGGGACCGGTGGCGACCTCTATCGCCGTGCCTTTTCGGAATTGATCGAGCCAATCATCACCCAGTTTCGACCCGATTGGCTCTTGATCAGCGCCGGTTACGACGCCCACGTCTCCGATCCTTTGGGAGGGCTGCGGCTTGTGGCCGCGGACTACGGGCACATGTCCGCCCGCTTGCGGGAGCTGCTTCCCGAAGTCCCGGCGATCGTCTTCCTGGAAGGGGGCTACGACCTCGAGGCCCTGGCTTCGGGAGTTGACGCCACGCTTCGGGGATTGGGTGGAGTCGAGCAATTCTCCGATGAGGCCGACGGCGCCACCTCTCCCGATGCTGCCTTTCGGGCCCTGGAAGTGGCCAAGGAGTACGCCGCTCGCTTCTGGTCGCTGTGAGAAACAGGGGCTACCCAACCTCATCGAATCGGGCGTCGTCTTTTCATCTCCACTGGCTCCCCCGAGCCGAGCTGCAGAGCCTCGGGGTCACGATCACCATCCCGCAGAATCCGATGTCGCCCGACCTCTACTTCTGGGCCCTTCAGGCCAGCTTCGCCGCACAGGAAGGAATCAGCGGCGGCGCCCATCTCGGATTGCAATGGCATCAGCAATACCCGGGTGGAACGGCGGTGAACTGGGGCGGCTACGACGCCAGAGGGATGATCCTCGCGGGCACCGATTCGAATCTCCCCTCCCCGATCGGAAATCCGCACACGCGGGCCTACCCCTGGCGACAGGGCAGCTCCTATCGGTTGACGATCGAAGGGGACCGCGACCTCGGCCCCGGCTGGTGGAGAGGGGCGGTCACCGATCTCGAAACCGGAGAGGAGCAAGCAGTGCGCAGCCTCCACAGTCCGGGGGATCGACTGGTAGCGGCGATGACCTGGACCGAGGCGTTCTGCCGCTGCGACGCCGAGCCGGTGGCGGTGATTTGGTCGAACCCGAGCGGCGTCACCACCAGCGGAGATGACTACGTGGCCGAGTCCTGCTCGACCACATATCAGTCGGAACCGGACGGAGGATGCTCCAACACTGACAGTCGTGCCCTGCCGTATGGAATCACCCAGATCACCGGTGTCTCTCGAACTAATCCGCCCGGCACGCTTTTGCCGTGGACTTCGATCTAGAGCTCGAGACCTGCCTCAAGGGCGCGAGCGCGCAGCTCGTGAGGATTGCGAGAGTGGGGGAGAGCGGAGCGGACGGAGATCCTCCGGGTAAGAACCAAAGATTGCAGAGTCTGATCAAAGGTATGCATGCCGCTGAATTCCGACTCCTTCAACACTTCGTCGATAGTCCCGGTGAGATTGCCGTCGACAATTCGATCCCGAACCCGTTCGTTGTTGGTCAAGAGTTCGGTCGCCAGCGCGCGGGAGCCGCCGTCGGCGGTCTCGAGGAGTCGTTGGCTGAGGATGGCTTTGAGGTGGGCGGAGAGCTGGCGGCGGGCGAGCGCCTGCTCGGGCACGGGGTAGTAGCCCACCAGGCGGGTGATGGTGTCGGCGGGATCGACGGTGTGCATGGAGGAGATGACAAGGTGTCCGGTCTCGGCGGCGCCGATCGCCGCGCGGGCAGTCTCGTAGTCATCGATGTGAGAGATGGCGATGACGTCAGCATCCTGGCGCACCGCTCGCTCGATCGCCTCGGCAAAGGTGGCCGTGTCCACACCTACCTCGCGCTGCGCAACGATTGCCATCTTGTCCGGATGAAGTACCTCGATCGGATCTTCCACCGTGACGATCGATACCGGTCGGGTGCTGTTGATGTGATCGATCATGGCCGACATGGTCGATGTCTTTCCCGATCCAGACGGTCCGGTCACCAGGAGCAAACCCATTTGCTCGTTGGAGAGTCTCCGCAAGATGGGCGGTAGCCCCAACTCCTCGAATGAGATCGTGTCGTTGGGCACCCGGCGCATGACGAGGCTGATCGAGCCGCGCTGGCGAAATGCTGTTACTCGAAAGCGACCAAGTTCTGGCCGGCCGAAGGCAAAGTCGGCGTCGCCCTTCTCCTTGAATTCTTTCACCGCCCTTTGGGTGAAGATCGACTGGGCAAAGGTTTCCGTATCGTCGGGCCGCAGGCTTGGGACTCCGTGAAGCCGTCTCAGTTCGCCCGCCACCCGCACCACGGGCGGGGAACCGACTTTGAGGTGTAGATCGGACGCTCCCGCCGAGACCGCTCGATGCAGCAGTTCCTCTATTGCCATGTCCACGATTAACGAGTTCCTTTGATCCGAGGGATGCTGGTTGTATCGGTTCGGGCCGATGCTCCCTTGAGCGGGCCGCCGACGGTTCTAGAGCTCGCTTCTAATCTCGACGGCAATGACCCCCAACCGGTTCTCCTGGCTGGTGGAGCCAGGCAGCCCGAGCTTTGAGTTGGCAGGGCGCTTTCGAGCAGCTGGTCACTCGCTCTTTCTGGTGGGGGGATCGGTTCGGGACGCTTTGCTGGAGCGGGCCCACACCGATCTCGACTTCACCACCGACGCCCGGCCCGAGAAAATCAGGGAAATCGTCGATCCCTGGGCCGATGCGGTCTACCGGGTGGGGGAGGCGTTCGGAACGATCGGGTTGCGGAAGGCCAGCTTGGAGGCGGAGATCACGACCTTTCGCTCCGAGGTTTATCGGGACGACAGTCGCAAGCCCAAGGTGTCCTTCTCCGACGACCTGGAAGAGGATCTCTCGCGTCGTGACTTCACTATCAATGCCATTGCCCTCCGTCTACCCGAGCTCGAAGCGGTCGATCCCTTCGGCGGTTTGGCCCATCTTGCCGCCGGGCGTCTCGATACCCCTCTCGATCCAGACGTTTCATTTACCGACGACCCGTTGCGGATGCTGCGTCTCTTCCGCTTTCAAGCCACCTTGGGTTTTGCTATCGAGCCACGGGTCAGGGAGGCCGCCTCGCGCTTGGCCTCGCGGATCGAGATCGTCTCCGCCGAGAGGATCCGCGATGAGCTCTCGCGACTTCTCCTCGCCCCGCTCCCCGGACCAGCGCTGCTCGAGGTCGTCGCCGCTGGCCTCTCGGCGTACTTTCTCCCCGAACTCGATGCGCTGGCCATGGCCCAGGACCCGGTCCATCAACACAAAGACGTCCTCGCACACACCCTGGCCGTGGTCGACAAGACCCGGCCCGAGCTCGTGATCCGGCTGGCGGCGTTGTTCCACGATGTCGGCAAGCCCGAGACGCGGGCCATCGGGCCCGAAGGGGTCAGCTTCCACCACCATGAAGTGGTCGGCCAGCGCATGACGCGGGAGCGGCTCCGAGCTCTCCGTTATCCCCGCGAGATAGTTGATGACGTTTCCCGTTTGGTCTTCCTTCATCTCCGACCTCACACACTGAAGTTGGGGTGGACCGACGCTGCTGTACGTCGGTATGTGCGCGATGCTGGCGACCTTCTCGAATCCCTCAACGAGTTGGTGCGATGCGATGTCACCACGGCCAACCCCCGTAAGGCGGCCGCCATCAGTGGGGGGATCGATGAGCTGGAGGAGAGGATCACCGAGCTTCGGGCTCGAGAGGCGCTTGATGCTCTGCGGCCTCCCATCGACGGTCATCGGGTGATGGAATTTCTCGGCATCAAGCCCGGCCCGCTGGTGGGAGAGATCATGGACCTCCTCTATGAGCGCCGGATCGAGGAGGGACCGTTCAGCGAGGAAGAGGCCCTGGCCATGGTCAAGAAATGGTGGGAGGGGCGGTCCCACTGACCCCGGGGGGGTAGCGATGCGCATATGCGTATACTCACCCTCGATGTCGATCAGAACCGCCGTCTTGGGAGCCAGTGGGTATGCGGGCGGCGAGCTCGTCCGTTTGCTCGACTCGCACGATGGTTTTGACGTCGTCTTCCTCGGAGCTCACTCCCACGCCGGAGGAGTGTTGGGCGATGTCCATCCACAACTCGAGGGGGGAGACCGCCCTCTGGGCTCGAATGAGCTGGTGAAGGAGGTCGAGTTTGCCTTCCTCGCTCTGCCCCACGGCTCCTCGGCATCGCTTGGTCACCAGCTTCGCCAGGAGGGGGTCAAGGTCGTTGATCTCGGTTCGGACTACCGCCTGGATTCTGCGGCCCGTTATGGCGAGGCCTACCCGAGCCCCCACCCATTTCCCGACGAGTTAGCCGATTGGCGATATGGGCTCCCCGAGCTCTTCGACGTCAAAGGAGCGACCGCCGTGGCCAGCCCCGGTTGCTATCCCACCGCGGTCTTGCTGGCGGTAGGCCCACTGCTCGCGCAAGGACTGATCGAGCCGCAGGGAATCGTCGCCGACTGTCTGTCCGGGGTCTCGGGCGCCGGCCGAGCGCTGGCCGCGGAGTTCCTCTTCGGCGAGGTCGCCGATGGAGTGCGTGCCTACGCGGTGGGAAGGCACCGCCACCGCCCCGAGATCGAGATGGGCCTCGAACAGCTGTCAGGGAAGCAGGCGACCGTGACCTTCACCCCCCATCTGGTCCCCATGCCGCGGGGTCTGCTCGCCACGGTGACCGCTTCGTTGACGGGTGAAGGTGATCCGGGCGAGGCCCTCGCCCACGCCTACCGGGAGTCACCCTTCGTCGAGGTCATCGATCGACCGCCCCAAACTCGATGGACCGTGGGTTCCAACAAGGCCTTGGTGGCAGCGGTGGTCGATCGGCGACAGAATTTTGTGATCGCCCAGTGCGCGATCGACAACCTTCTCAAGGGTGCTGCCGGCCAGGCGGTGCAAGCGGCCAACTTGATGGTTGGTTACGACGAAGCCGACGGCCTCCCCCGATCGGGCTGGATGCCGTGAGCGTCACCGCCCCCGATGGGTTTGTGGCCGCCGGTGTCGATGTCGGGATCAAGGGACCCGGTCGTCTCGACCTGGCGGTTGTCGTTGCCGAAGACGGAGCGGTCCCCGCCGCCGGAGTCTTCACCCAGAACCGGGCGGCGGCGGCTCCCGTGGTCCTTTCCCGCCGTCGACTGGCGGCCGGGAGAGCGCGGGCCATCCTCCTCAACTCCGGCTGCGCTAACGCCGCCACCGGCGAACGCGGCTGGAAGGCGGCGGAGGCCACCACGGGGGCAGTAGCTGCAGCGCTCGGCTGTCCGCCCACCGAAGTCCTGGCTATGTCGACCGGGCCCATCGGTTCCTATCTCGATGTGGATGCCATCGCGGCCCGGGTTCCCGAACTGGTGGGCCAGGCCACTAAGGAGGGCGGATCGACTGCCGCCGAAGCGATCCTCACCACCGATTCGCGGACCAAAACCGTGGTCGTCAACGGCCCGAACTTCATCCTCGGGGGAATGGCCAAAGGAGCGGCGATGCTGCGGCCCGACATGGCCACGATGCTGGCTGTGCTCACCACCGATGCCTCAGTCGAGGCACCCACGTTGCAGCGGGTCTTGACCGAGGCGGCGGCAGTGACCTTTAACTCCTTGAACGTCGATGGTTGTGAATCGACCAACGACTCTTTGGTGTTGCTCGCTTCCGGCCGGGTGGGATCGGTGTCGGAGTCAGAGCTCGGGGAAAGCGTGGTCAAGGCCTGCTCGGCCCTGGCCGCAGAGATGGCCGCCGACGCCGAGGGTGCCAGCAAGACCGTTCGCATCCTGGTTACCGGGGCAGCCGAGGACCTTTTGGCCCGCCAGGTCGGGAGGGCGATCTCGGACTCGGCCCTGGTTCGAGCCTCGTTCTACGGGGCCGACCCCAACTGGGGGCGGATTCTCGCCGCCGTCGGTACCTGTCCGGTCGATGTCAATCAGGTGTCGATTTCGTATCAGTCGGTCTCCGTCTTCCGCAGCGGATCGCCGGTGGCCCATGTTGAGCTCGAAGGGCTCCTCGACTCCGATTTTGTGGTTCAGGTCGATCTTGGCCCGGGGCAGGGAAGGGCGGAGATCATCACCACCGATCTCACCCCGGAATACGTGCGCTTCAACGGGGAGCGATCTTGACTACAGGTCATTCGAGCCCCAACCCGACCAAAGGGCGCATTGCCAACTCGATGGGGAAGGCTCGCATCCTCATGGAGGCGCTTCCTTACATCAGGGCGTTTCGGGGGAAGATCGTGGTGGTCAAGTACGGCGGGGCGTCGATGGACGATCCCTCCTTGCACGCCAGCTTCGCTGGCGACGTGACGCTGCTGGCGATGGTGGGGATTAGACCGGTCATCGTGCACGGCGGAGGCCCTCAGATCTCGGCGGCGATGAGCTCGGCTGGGATCGAACCCAAGTTTGTCAACGGCCTCCGCGTGAGCGGACCCGAGGCGGTCGCCGTTGTGCAACGCGTTCTCGCCGGTGACATCAACCCTCACATCGTTGCCCTCCTCAACGGCCACGGCTGTCCGGCGGTCGGCCTCACCGGCCTCGACGGGGCCATGCTCAGCGCCCGCCAACTCGACCCCGATCTCGGTCTGGTCGGTGAGGTCGAGCATGTCCGAACCGATCTCGTATTCGATTTGCTCGAGTCGGGAATGGTGCCGGTGATCGCTCCTATCGCTAGCGGCCCCGGTGGCGAGATCTACAACCTCAACGCCGACACTGCCGCCGCGGAGCTGGCGATCGCCCTCAAGGCCCAGAAGCTCGTCTACCTGACCGATGTCGAGGGGGTTCGGCGAAACCGCGACGATCCGGGGTCGGTGATATCGCGCATGGATCTCGACGAGCTGGCTGAACTGGACGACTCTGCGGAGATCGGCGGTGGGATGAGGCCCAAGCTGGATTCGTGTCAGCGGGCACTCAAGGGCGGGGTGGCACAAGCTCACATTCTCGACGGGCGAGTGCAGCACGCGCTCCTGCTCGAGATCTTCACTCCGGAAGGAATAGGAACGATGGTGGTGCCATGACCAAGACCAGTGAACTGATCGACCAGCTTCTGATGTCGACCTACCACCGGAGCGAGGTGATCTTCGTTCGGGGTGAAGGCTCCTGGCTTTACGACGACCAGGGTCGAAAGTACCTCGACTTCCTCGCCGGGATCGCGGTGGTCTCGGTCGGGCATGCCAACCCGCGGGTGGCCCGCGCCGTCGCCGACCAGATGGCGACCCTGGGCCACGTTTCCAACCTTTTCGGCAGCGAACCGATGGCACAGCTGGCGGATCGCCTCGTCGGACTCTCGGGGCTCGACCGGGTGTTCTTCGCCAACGACGGCGCCACCGCCAACGAAGCCGCCATCAAGCTTGCCCGCCGCCATGGGCAAAACCTGGGGGGCGTCGATCGCTACCGGGTGGTGTCGCTTCTCGATTCCTTTCACGGCCGCACCCTGGCGACCCTGGCCGCCACCGGTCAACCCCAGAAGCAGGCCACTTTCGCCCCACTGCCTCCGGGATTCAGCCAAGTGCCGGCGGGGGACATCGATGCCCTCGCCGCCGAAGTCGACGGCAGCACTGCGGCGGTGCTTCTCGAAACAGTGCAGGCCGAAGGCGGCGTCTTCCCGATGACCGATGACTATCTGGCCGAGGTTCGGGCGCTTTGCGACGCCCGCGGTGCCCTGCTGATCATCGACGACGTCCAAGCCGGCCTGGGCCGCACCGGCCAGTGGTATTCCTGGCAGGACCGGGGGATTGAGCCCGACATTGCCACCTCCGCCAAAGCCCTGGCCAACGGACTTCCGATTGGAGTTTGCCTGGCCCGCCAGGAGGTGGCCGGCGCCTTCCAACCTGGCGATCACGGAACCACTTTCGGGGGAGGGCCCGTGGTCTGTGCGGCCGCGCTCGCTGTCCTCGACGAGATCCAAGAACGCGACTTGCTAGCCAACTGCCGGAGCCGCTCAGCTCAACTCGCGGCGGGTCTAATACAGATTGAAGGAGTCCGCCATGTGCGCGGTCGGGGCCTTCTCCTGGCGGCGGTGCTAGAAGGAGAATTCGCCGCCGAAGTAGCGGCGCGGGCGCTGGGCGAGGGTCTGATTGTCAATGCAGTGCGGTCGGATGCGATTCGGCTGACACCGCCTTTGACCGTCACTGCCGCCGAGGTAGACAACGCGCTCGAGCTTCTGTCCAAGGCCATGGCTCCGGTGGGCGTGGTGCATGCCTGACACCGCTGCTCGCCGGCGGGCGATCCGGCGGATCATCGAGACGGCTCCGGTTCGGAGCCAGGCGCAACTGGTCGACGACCTCAGCGGTCAGGGCTTCTCCGTCACCCAGGCCACTGTCTCTCGCGACCTCGGGGCCATGGGAGCGAGGAAGAACGGCGATCGCTATACGTTCCGTCGCGGGCCGCTTGAGGACCGCGATCTCGCCCGCACCATTTCGGAGTACGCCGAGAGCATCGCTGCATCGGCCAATCTGGTGGTGATCAAGACCCCACCGGGAGCGGCGCAAGTGGTGGCGGCCGCAATCGATGCCTTCGACCCTCAAGGTGTGCTGGGAACGGTGGCCGGCGACGATACGGTTCTCATCGTCACCGCCGCAGTCGATGGCGGAGCCAAGCTGCAGACTCAGTTGGAAGCGATCGGAGCGGCATCATGAGAGTGGTCCTGGCCTATTCGGGCGGACTCGACACATCTGTGATCCTGGCCTGGCTGATCGAAGAGAAGGGGGCGGAGGTCATTTGCTACACGGCCGACGTCGGTCAGGGCGAAGAATCCGAGGTCGCCCGCCAGAAGGCCCTGGCCACCGGAGCGGTCGAGGCGGTGGTGGAAGATCTGCGCGAAGAGTTCGTGCGCGATGCCGTCTTCCCGGCCCTCCGGGCCAGCGCGGTCTACGAGTGGTACTACTTGCTTGGCACCTCCCTCGCCCGCCCGATCATCACTCGGGGGCTGATGAGGACCGTCAAGGCCACCGGGGCGGATGCGATCGCGCACGGGGCAACCGGGAAAGGAAACGACCAGGTTCGCTTCGAGCTCTCCGCCTTCGCCCTCGACCCCGACATTCGAATCATTGCCCCTTGGCGGGAGTGGAAGCTGCGGGGCCGGGCCGACCTGGTCTCCTACGCCGCCGCCCGGGGGATTCCGGTGCCGGTCACCGCCGAGAAGCCCTACTCGATCGACGCCAATCTCCTCCATATCTCTTATGAAGGGGGCGTGCTCGAGGACCCCTGGGCGAGTCCGCCCCCACAGATGTTCCGGCTCACCACCGATCCCGAAGAAGCGCCGGACGAATCCGAAATCGTGACCGTTGCCTTCGAAGCCGGCAATCCGGTGGCGATCGACGGTCGCAAGCTGAGCCCGGTTGAACTCCTCACCGAGGCCAATCGCCTGGCCGGGCGCAACGGGGTAGGTCGGGTGGACATCGTCGAGAACCGGTTCGTGGGCATCAAGAGCCGGGGCGTGTATGAAACACCGGGCGGCACTCTTCTCCATCATGCTCACCGGGCGGTGGAGTCGATCACCCTCGACCGCGAGGTCGCCCATCTTCGCGACGAGCTCGTTCCGCGGTACGCCGAGATGGTCTACAACGGCTTTTGGTTCTCGCCCGAACGCCGAGCCCTCCAGGCGTTCATGGACGAAGTGCAGAAGCGGGTCAACGGTGAGGCGCGGTTGCGCCTCTACAAAGGAAACGTGATCGTCGAGGGTCGGCGTTCGGAGAAATACGACCTCTACGACCAGGCCACGGCCACCTTTGAAGAGGATGACGTCTACGACCAGGCCGACGCCGCCGGGTTCATTCGCTTGAACGCCCTTCGCCTTCGGCGACTCGGCGAGGAGCGCCTCGGGGAGGGCGAGTGACCCTTTGGGGGGGCCGCTTCTCTTCGACGCCCAATCCGGAAATGTGGGAGTTCACCATCGATCATGCCGATCGACGGTTGCTCCTTTTTGACATCCTGGGTTCAAGTGCCCATGTCGAAATGCTGACCAAGGTCGGCCTGCTGGACCCTGACGAAGGAGCGGAGCTTGGAAAAGGGCTGCAGGCAATCGCCGAAGAAGCGACCACCGGTTCCTTCCAGTTCTTCGACACCGATGAGGATGTCCACACCGCGGTCGAGCGCCGACTCACCGAGCTGGTGGGCGAGGTCGGTGGCAAGTTGCACACTGGACGGTCTCGCAACGACCAGATCGCCCTCGACCTTCGCCTCTACCTACGGTCCGCGATTGGTGCCCGCCGCCACGATCTTGCCGCCGTTATCTCCGCGCTGGCGGACCAGGCAGCACGACACCGCGAGACACCCGTTGCCACCTATACCCACCTCCAGCAGGCGCAGCGCTCGACTCTCGGGCATCAGCTGCTGGCTCACGCCTGGGCAATACGTCGCGACCGCGAGCGCCTGGCTGATCTCGAAAAGAGGCTTTTGGTGTCGCCGCTCGGCGCCGGCGCCTCGGCGGGGTCATCCCTTCCGCTTGATCCCGCCCAGACAGCCGCCCGGCTCGGGTTTGCCACCGTCTTCGAAAACTCGCTCGACGCCGTTTCGAGCCGCGATCTCGTATCCGAGTTTGGCTTTGTCGCCACTCAGGCGATGGTCCACTTTTCCCGTCTGGCCGAAGAGCTCGTGCTCTGGTCCTCGCTCGAGTTCGGCTGGGTGCAGCTAGCCGACGAGTTCACGAC
>JAICGW010000026.1 GCA_025922945.1 Acidimicrobiia bacterium
ACGCCCTCGGGATCGAGTGAGGCCGCCCAGGCCTCGGTGTCCACCGTCACCACCTGCAGGCTCTCGCCGCGAAAGGCATCGAGCGCGTTGGCGACCGCACTGCGCCCGGCGGGAGTCAGAGCCACGACCATAACCACCACCGCCGCCACCCCTCCGAGGACCAGCCGACGGCCGGCGGGTCGATGGCGACGTATTACTTGGCCGCCGGACACGGGGGAGGGGGCTATCTCGGTGAGAGCGACGGCGAGGGCGGCATCGATGTCCAGGGCCTCATCGCCGGCGGGGTCGAGGAGAGCCAGCGAGCGCTTGGTAAACCCCGCGTCGGCGGCAACAGAACGAAGAAGTCCCGTGCACGTGTCACAGGCGTCGAGATGGGCGTCGAGTTCTGCTCTCGGGTGGTCGAGGTGAGCGCGCAGAGCTACGGAGTCGGCGCAGTTTGTCATTGGTTCATCTCCTCATGGGCTCGTCGGAATGCGCGCTCACCGCGAGCGAGGAGCACGCCCACCGACCCATCGGCAACTCCGAGGGTGGTGGCGATTTCGTGATAGCTGTAGCCGGCGTGGCGAAGGAGCAAGGCTGTCGCCTGTCGCTCGGGAAGGACGGCGAGGGTGGCCCGGACTCGTTGCCGTTCGTCCGCGTCGACCGCCGCCTCCGCTGGCTCGTCGCCTAGAGGTCGGACGTCGCGAGCGCCGACCACTTGGGCCAGCACGTCAGCGCGTCGGCGGGCTCGGAGCCGGTTCAGACTGCCGTTGATGACAACGCGCGAGAGCCAAGCGGCGATGTCAGCCTCGCTTCTTTGGGCCACGGGATCAACCCGCAAGGCGAGCAAGGCCTCCTGTGCGGCGTCTTCGGCTTCTTTGGCATCACCGAGAACACGCCGGGCGAGACCGACCAGACGCGGGTAATGACGGCGGAAAACTTCGGCGAACGGAACGTCGGCGAGCGGACCCATCACCTAATCAACACCGCCGAGCCACGAATTCTGACACCCCGGCTTACAGGGCGAGATCGACGACGGCCATGGTCCCCAGATAGCGACCGCAATGAGTGTTGTCGTCCCAGACGTCGGCCTGGGTGACGATCAACCGCTTCCCGGCCTTGACGACTTCACCCCGACACCGCAACAAGTCTCCTGAGGCGGGACGAAGAAGATGGACTGTGAAGTCGGCGGTGAGCACCGACTGCTCGGAGCCGATGAGAGCGGACGCGGCTCCACCCGCAGTGTGGTCGGCGAGGGTGGTGATCACCCCGGCGTGGACGTACCCGTGTTGCTGGCGGAGGCGGGAGACGATCGCTAGCTCGGTCTCCAGCCAATCGGGTCCGAATCCAGTCATGGTGATGCCTAGATCCGAGATGAACGGGGCACTGGCCAGAACCTTCTCGATCTGTGACTGCGGCTTGCTCGCGGGGTTCCTCCTGGTCGATCCATTCTGGTTCGATCGACAGGCGTAGCACGCAAGCCGCGTAGGGTGTGGACCGCCGGGTCGCATCGCTTGGACGCGGCGGTAACGTCACAGAACGGGAATGAGCAGGAGATGAGCGAGACTGAATCGGCGGTCGCCAAGGGGCCTGGTCCCCTCGCCGGCTCTGCCAGCGCTCCACCTAACGCTTCGCTGGGTGCGGAAACAGGGACCGTCACCATCCTCTTTACCGATCTCGAGGGCTCTACTGACTTGCGGCTTCGAGTCGGCGACACCGTTGCCAACGAGGTGATCAGGGCCCATGACGATCTGGTTCGCTCGTGCCTGGAAAAGGCGGGCGGCGCCCGTCTGAAGTCGCTGGGTGACGGGTTCATGGCGTTGTTCAACTCGGCCAACCAGGCGATCGACGCCGCCATATCCATTCAGCAAGCAGTCGAGCAGCGCAACCTATCGAATCCGGAGCTGCCGATCTCGGTGCGGATCGGACTCAACAGCGGGGACGTCACCCAATCGGTCACGGACGCCCATGGGACCGCGGTCCATGCCGCGTCGAGGATTGCCAACAAGGCCCAGGGTGGCCAGATCCTGATTTCCCAGCTCGTTCACGATCTCGCCGGAACTCTCAGTAACACCAGGATCGTCGACCGGGGGCTTTTCTGGCTCAAGGGCTTTCCGGAGAGATGGCGGCTATTCGAAATTCTGTGGCGGGAGAAGGACCACAGCAATCGGGTTACCCGAGAGACAAGAGCCGTGTCAGCCGCTGCCTTCGACATCGACTCCCCGCGGGCCTCGGCACCGGTGGTGGGTCGGTCGCGGGAGTTGGGAATCATCGCCGAGCAACTCGCCGCTCCCGGTGGGTTGCGGGCAGTTGTCATCGAAGGGGAAGCGGGAATCGGCAAAACCCGCATGCTCGATGCCACGGCCGATCTCGCCGCCGGCATGGAGACTCCCTACTGGGTGCTCGACGTTGCCGCCGACGAGGAGCTGCGGGGTCCTTTCCTTCTCTTCCGTTCATTGCTCAACTCACCCCGGACCAGCGCCATCGCCCAGCAGGCGATGGCCTTGGAAGCATTGGACAGGGCCCAGGAAGCGGTCGGGGGCAGTGGTGCCCGATCTGAGGGGCTCTCCCCGCAAGAGAGAATGCTGAGGACCTTCGACGAAGTGACCTCGGCATTCCTGGGGCTGACCAGGGAGCGACCCTTGGCTCTCCTCTTCGACGACGTCCAATGGGCCGACGAGGACAGCATCCAGCTGATTCGCTATGTGGTGCGAACCCTGGCTTCGGGCCCGATCTTTCTACTGATCAGCCTCCGCCCCCATTCCGACTCGGTCTCCGGAGGTGCCGGCAAACTGATCGCCGACCTGGATCGGATGCGGGTCACCAAGGTTCTGAGACTGCAACGCCTGACTCGGCTGCAGACCGGCGAGTTGCTCAGAAGCCTTTTGGGGGCCCCGGTTGATGACTCGACGATTGCCAGCTTCCACGCCAGGTCCGAAGGGGTGCCGTTCTTCGCCGAGGAGCTGGCCCGGGCTTATCGGGAGGCGGAGGCCCTCCAGCTCATCGACGGCACCTGGACCATGACCAAGTTGAGCGGGCCGGCGGTTCCCTCTTCGATCCAGTCACTCATCGAACGACGACTGGCTCAACTGCCGGAGGAGTGCCTGAACCTGCTCGCCGATGCTGGGGTCCTGGGCCGACGCTTCAGTCTCGGTGACCTCGCACGAATGCTCGCCCGGGTGCAGCGTGAGCCAGAAAGGCCGGAGTGGGAACTCGCCGAAGGACTGCAAAAAGCGATTGATCTGGGTCTGTTGGTAGAAGAGCCTTCTGAATCCCCTTACGACTTCTCGTTTTCCCATGACCAGATTCGGGCCGCCTTGCTGAGTTCGCTCTCGCGACAGCGAAAGCGAGCCATTCATGGCGCCATCGCCGAGTCGATGGCCGGTGGCAAGGACAACCTATCGATGCTGGCTCATCACGCTTTGCGGGCGGGCGATCAGGCATTGGCGGTCTCTACTGCCCTGGAGGCTGCAAGGGCGGCGATGTCGGTGTCGGCGCCAGAGGAAGCGGTGCGACTCATAGATGCCGCCCTCACAGCCGCATCGAAACCCGAGGATCGAATCGAGATGCTCCGCATCAAGGACGACGCTCTTGAGGTTCTCGACCGCGGAATCGAACGACTGGCCAACCTGGCCGAAATGACCGCACTGGCGGCAGCATTTCCCTCTTCTGCTGTCGACATCGAGGTGAGGCTGAGGAGAGCCTCGGCCGCCCGCGCCAGTCAGGACTTCGACCTGGCAATCGAACTCGCCCGCGGCGTTTGCCAGGCAGCGGTGGATTCGGGCGATCGGCGCTTGGAACTGGCGGCGCGTCTCGAGCTGGGGCAAGCACTTACCCGGGCCCCGATCGGTGAGGGCTACATGACCCTGGTCGAGGTCGACCTTGATACGGCCGAGTCTGCGTATCAGACCGCCCTCAACATTGCTCGTGAGGTCGGAGACCGGTCCGGGGAAGCCGACGCACTGCGGGAACTGGCAGTTGTCCAGGCAGGACGGGTGAAGCGTGCCGCGATCAAAGCCGAGGAGGGTGGGACCTCGCGTATCGAAATCCTGATGCAGGCTCCGGTGATGTTTGGGAAAACGAAAGAGTTGGCCGAGGAGGCGTTTCGGATCTACGAAGAAATCGGTGACAAGCGAGGGGCCATGTCGGCGCTCATCTTGATGGCCTACGCGCACGTGACGGACCCCACCGCGACGGGTATGGCTGGCAGAATGGAGCACATCCGGGCGCTTCATCACAACCGGAGCGGCGAGGTCACCGAGAGTCAGCGCGCCAAAGACGACGCGCTGATGCTCTATAGCATCCAGACCTACGCGCGGACCAACCTACAGCCCGGTCTGGCCCTGGAGCGCGGGCGCGAGGCCTTCGAGGCGGCGCGCTCCCTGGGTGATCGCTGGCTGGAGTGCCTTGTTGCAGGCGGCATGGCCATGACGTATCTCTCGATCGGCGACCAAGCTCAATGCGGGGCGTGGCTCGATCGTGCTGCAGCCGCGGCCATGTCAGTCGCCAGTTCCTCGATGGCGCGGCGCCTCGAGATGTGGCGAGGAGCCCACGCCGCAGGGGAGAATGACCTCGACGGCACTATCGCTCATTTCGAAAGGGCGGCAGAGTTGGCCGGCCTGAAGAATCTCGGTGGACGTTGCCAAGCGTTGTCGACCCTGGCTTTCGAATGCGCCCGGATCGGTGTCACCACGGGCGACCAGCGGGCTTTGGCGAAGGCGAGGCTGGCTGCGGTCGACACCCTGGCAACGGTCAAGTCGATGAACGGGCGCCTGCCTTGGGAAGCGGAGGCCCATGCCGCCCTGGCGCTCGTGGCCCAGGCAGAGGGTGACACCAAGACCGCCGCCATGGAGGCGCGGGCTTGCTTGGATCTCGACGGTGAGACATTCCTCGAGCAGTACGGTCACTCGCTGTGGGCGGCGGGGCGGATCCTGATCGTCAACAACGAACCCGAGGCACCCTCCCTAAGCGCCGAGATCATTGCCGTCTTCGGATTCATGGACATGGCGATTTCCGACCCTGACTTCAAGGCCCGCTGGTTTGCTTTGCCTCCCATACGCGAGCTGGCTGAGATAGTGGGCTTCGAGCCCTCGACACCCGGAGAATCGGAAAGCAAAAAGTTGGATGAAAACGACCTTGCGCTGCTCCGCGAGATGGCCTCCGGTTCGGTAGCGGCCCAGGAATCGGGACCGGATGAAATCGACGATCTGCTCGCCAAACTGGGTGTGGGCTCGCCGGCCGAGGCTCTCGAATATGCGATCAAGGCGGGTGTCTCATGGCAGTGAGGGTGGTCATCGACCGCCGCCGGTGCATCGGAGCGGGCACCTGCCTTGTGTTGGCTCCGTCGGCCTTTCAGTGGAGACACGGCGACTTCCTAAAACCCGAACTCCTCGACATCACCACCGTGGACGACGACGTGCTACGCGAAGTGGCTGCCGCATGCCCGACGCAGGCCATTGTGCTTGAGTCGGTGCTCGAGTCGGTGGAAACAGCTGATCTAGGTATCTGATCCGAGGTTTTTGCATAGGGTGGTTCGTTCTACTCACCCTCGAGGACGCTACCGAGGAGGTCGAAGATGGATGACACGGTAAATGTGCGTTACATGGTCGACGATGTTTCGGCCGCGGTGGACTTTTACACCAAACATTTCGATTTCTCGCTCCAATCCAACGCCGCCCCCGCTTTCGCCGACGTTGTCAGAGGACACTTGCGCCTACTGCTCAGCGGTCCGACCAGCTCGGCCGGGCGACCCATGCCGGATGGCCGCAAGCCCGAAGCCGGTGGTTGGAACCGAATCGAATTCGTCGTCGACGATATCGAGGCCGAGGTGGAGCGGCTGCGGTCGGAAGGGGTGCCCTTTCGCAACGACATCGTGACCGGGCCGGGCGGAAAGCAAATCTTGGTGGAGGACCCGGCCGGCAATCTCATCGAGATCTTCGAAGCAGCCAGCAGATAGCCGGACCGTCAGGCTTGGAGACGCCGCCGCCGCCCCTCGGGGAGCTGGTTCGTCTCTTTGTCCGATTGGGGTTCACGTCTTTTGGAGGTCCGGCGGCTCACATTTCGATGATGCACGACGAAGTCGTCACTCGCCGCGGCTGGCTAGACGATCAACGCTTTCTCGATCTGATAGGTGTCACCAACCTGATTCCGGGCCCTAACTCGACCGAGATGGCGATGCACGTCGGTCATGAACGGGCGGGCTGGCGGGGACTTATGACTGCGGGCGCCTCGTTCATCCTTCCCGCCGCACTGATCGTGCTGGCGTTCGCCTGGGCGTACGTCGAATATGGGAACACGCCCAGCGGCGAAGCCCTTTTGTACGGAATCAAGCCGGTGGTGGTGATGATCGTTGGGCAGGCCCTGATCAAGCTGGGACGGTCGGCCATCAAGGAGTGGCTCACCGCACTGATCGGTATCGCCGCCACGGCCGCATACCTGCTCGGCTTCAACGAATTGGCCATCCTCGCCGTCGGTGCTGTTGCGGTCCTTGCTCTTCGATCGGCAGGCGAAACCCCTTTTGTCGCGTTGCTTCCAATGTGGGGGGGAGTCGGCATCGGGGCTGTTGCGACGACCGATTCACTTTCGATGGCCCGTCTCTTCGGAGTTTTCCTCAAGGCGGGCGCATTCCTCTTCGGTTCGGGATATGTCCTGCTCGCCTTCCTTCACAACGACCTGGTCCGCGGTCTCGACGTCCTGACCGAGCAACAACTGCTCGATGCCATCGCCATTGGTCAGTTCACCCCGGGACCGGTGTTCACCACAGCCACCTTTATTGGTTACCTCCTGGGCGGCTGGACAGGCGCAGCGGTGGCGACCGTGGGCATCTTTCTTCCCTCGTTTGTTTTCGTGGCCGCCATTACCCGCTTGGCGCGACGGGTCAGGGAGCGATCGTGGACCTCTGCATTGTTGGACGGAGTCAACGCCTCCGCCTTGGGTCTGATGGCCGGGGTCACCTTTCAGCTGGGCATGGACGCCGTGGCGGATCTCCTGAGCGTGCTGATTGGAATTTCGGCCGCGGTGTTCTTGTGGCGGACCCGAGTCAACACTGCCTGGTTAATCGCCGGAGGCGCAGTAGTCGGTCTCATGGCGAGTCTCGTGAGCTCGTCTTAGGGGCCGGTGACTTCCTCGGCGAGGGCGGGTTCTTTTTTCTCGGCGTAGCTTCGCGAGATGTTCTTATACGGAGAAGAGTTGAGGGCGAGGATCGAGATCACGAGCCCGATTGATCCGGCGATGATGAAGATCAGGGCCATTCCTCGGTCGGGTCCGGTGCCAAACCAGCCGCCGATCGTCTCCGCCCCGGCCCCTTCGGACATGAAGGGGATCACCCACGCTTGGGCGATGGGGCCGATGAGAAAGGCGGTGACGGGGGAGGCGGCCGTCTCCACCGTCTGGGCGAAACCGAAGACTCGGCCCTGTTCCCGATAGGGCACGACTCTCTGAATGACCGTTTGCTCCGACGCTTCCGCCATCGGTATCACGACCATATAGAGGAAGAACCCGATCGCCAGCGGGAGAACAAGCGAACGGATCGGGAACAGAATGGTGATGCTCCACATGACGACATTGACCAGGAGCAGCGTTCGCACCGGATTGGTGCCCAGTCCGCGGCGAGCGACGATGACACCGCCGACGATGAACCCAAAGCTCGAGAGGGCGAGGAGAATTCCCCAGGCCTCGACCGACATGAGTTCGAGCCCGTAGGGATCCATCAGCGCCATGAAGACGCCCCCCAGAAAGTTGTTGAACGTGCTGAAGAACAGCAATGCCAGGAGGCCGGGCACCAATCGGACCGCCTTCAAGGCACCGCGTAGGTCGAATTTGCTGGCGTCGGCGGAAGAAGCTTCGTCGTTTTCGTGTGGCGCGCGGTCGCCTTCAATCTGAATCGTGGCGAGGTGGGCCCCGGCAATGGCCGTCATGGCGATAGTGATGATCAGGCAGGCCCCCATGCCGAGCTGACCGATGGCAAGGCCACTGAAAACCGACGTCAGTGCGAATGCCACGCCATTGGCGGTGCCGACGAGCCCGTTGGCCTTGTCGTGTCGATCATCGGGCACCAGCAGGGTCACGGTTGTCGATAAAGCCACTGCTCGCAGATTTCCGGCGATCGCCCCGCCGAGAACCAAGGCGACGAAGACCCAGGTCAAGGGCTGGCTCAGGTGCGGAATCGAATTCTCCGGGGCTACGAGGTACACCACACCGGCCAGCACGAAGAGAACGAGCGAGGCGGCATTCGACAACACCATCGAGGTCTTGCGTTTGTTTCGATCGACGAAGGTTCCAAAGAAGATGCCGGAACCGGCAAAAAGCAACATGTACGACCCGCCGATCACCGAGGAGGCGACGACCGATCGCGTTTCGAGGTAGACCCAAAACGTAAGCGCGAACCAGAGAAAATTGTTGGTGGTACTCGCCAACACCGTGTTCGCCACCAGCCGGTGGAAGCTTGTCATCGACCCGACGTTACTGGGGCCCAATTCGGCCATCGGATGGCAGCGGGGGGGAAGGATTGGCCGAAGTCACCGGATCATTTCTCCGAGGCTCGAGGCTCGCTTGACGCCGGAATTAGGTGGCTAGAGCCGCCCCGGCCGGCCGCTCTCCTCGAGCGCCCTCTCGAGTCAACTGGGCCGTGAGGCGAAATCGGTCGCCCCGGTACAGCGAGCGCACGTATTCGACAGGGCGGCCGTCGGCGTCCCGACTGCTCCGAGTCAGAAGCAGCATCGGCGTCGAGGCATCTGAACCCAGCAAGCGTGAGGCCGATGGCGGGGCCAAAACCGTTTCGATGGTTTCTTCTGCCTCGACCGGAACCACTCCGAATCGCTCCTCGAGGATGGCGTAAAGCGAAGTCCCGACTGCAAGCTCCTCGACGATCCCCGGAAATCGGAGGTGATCGAGATAGACCGTCTCCACCGCCATAGGCTCTCCGTTGGCATAACGAACCCGTTCCACCCTGGTGACCGAAGCGTTCTTTTCCAGACCGAGCCTGCTCGCCACCACGTCTTCGGCTTCGGTGATTGCCACATCGACGATGCGAGATCCCGGTCTCAGACCCTGAGCTTTCATCGCTTCGGTGTAGGAGGTCAGAGCCACGTTCTGGTTGACCTTGGGGGTGGCGACGAAAGTGCCACGACCTTGCCGGCGGATGATGCGTCCCTCCACCGCCAGGTCATGAAGGGCCTGGCGCACGGTGGTGCGCGACACGTTGAACTGCTCGCTCAGCGCTCTCTCTGGGGGCACCGGCGTTCCGGGTGGGAGACCGTCGATCTGCTGGCGAAGCCACTGCCGCAATTCGTAATACTTTGGGACAGGGTCCTCCCTCGGGGATTGGCGGGCGGTCACAGATTCCCGCCCGCGCCCAACCGGCAGCGGTAACGCACCACGTCCACTTGATCGCCCTCGGGGGTCCCCAGGGCCAGCACCTCTTTTCTCCGAGCTCCGTCGAGCCGAAAACCGCGGGCCTCATAGAACTCGCGCGCTCGCAGGTTGGTGTCGACCACCCAGAGCGTGACGTCTTGCATGCCGGCTGCGAGCTGGAGGGCGAGTGCGGCATTGAGCAGTTCACTCCCGATCCCGGCCCCCTGCGAGTCCGGGTCGACGTGAATCGAGTACACCTGGCCGGTACGCGTCGCCGAGTCATCGTTGTCCGTGGTCGGTCCCGTGTACACGAACCCGCACAGTCCCTGAGAGTCCTGGGCGACGAATACGCCTCGTCCCGCTCGGAGGTCTTGAAGTCGACTGGTCCACAGAGCCACCCTCGCGTCGCTGCCCCGCAATGTCGCCTCCCGGGTCCGGAGCAGCTCGGGGTAGGTGGCGAGGAAGGATCGCCCGTGCAATGCGGCGATCGCCGCCGCGTCGTCTACGGAAGCAGGCCGAATCGTGGTTGCTACCCCCTGGTCCTCGCGGGCATCCCTCATGGCTTCGCCAGGATTCGAGCGGGATTCTCCACCAGCATCCGATGCAGGGAGGACTCCGACACCCCCGCGTTCCGGAGACGGGGGAGAATTACGGTGTGCAAGAAGCTGTGGCCAAAGCGGCCATGGGTTGCAGGGTTGAGATAAGCCTCGGCGCCTGACATGTCGCAGGAAAGGACGATTCGCTCGTCATAACCACGAGCACAGAGCGCGGTGAGGGCAGTGACGCGATCGTCATCGCTTCGGTGATAGGTCCATTTGACGTACGAGCCCGATCCCTGTCCTTCGCTGCCGGGGACGCGGTAGTCGAACCACTCCTTGCCGAAGGTGTCGAAGCCGATGTTGGCCCCGGTGGCGAGGGCTTTCTCCAGGTAGACAAGGTCGGGTTGCAAGTCCAGGTGGCCTAGCACGACCCGTCGCAGATCAGCGCCCTCGTCGGCGAGGATCGCCGCCTGTTCGAGGGCCATGGTGCCGAGCGTGCAGTGGGTGGAAATGGCCAGCCCGACCTCGAGATGTGCCCGCGCCACGGCCCGGAGCTGAATCTCCTCGCGAGCAGTGATCCGATCAAGACTGGTCCCCACTTCGCCGAAGATCCCCACCCTGACCCCATTGACGGGCGCGGTGCCAGCGTCCAAATAACGCCTGGTCATCTGGTCGACATCGTTCTCGGTGCTCATCTCCAGCCAGGGGTCCTTGTAGAAGGAGAAGCCGGCCACGATGTGGAAGGGCAGCTTCGGCCCCAGACGATGCAAACGCGCGAAATCGTCGGTTCCATTGCTCACCCGGCTGGCGCCGCTCAGGTCGACCAAAGTCTTTGCTCCCAGACGGGAAAGGCCGGCCAGCGCCCGGGGGGCGAGGTCTTCGAGATCGTTGGGGTCGCCGCCGGAGTAAAAGCCGGCTGGCGCCAGAGCCAAAAGATGCTCATGCATCAACGTGGGGCCCAACTCCTCAGCTTCGATTGGTCCGGCGATTGTTTCAATCCGCATGCCGTGCTCGCTCGATTTCTCCCCGGATCCCGTTGACGCTGTTTGCTGCGACCCGTTACGCTGGGCAATGGTCTAGACCATTGGTCCAGACCATTCAAGTCGAAGGGGTAGAGGAGAGGAATATGCGACTCAGGAGACTGACCAGGTCCGTTGCCGCCTTTGCGGTTATCGGCCTCTTGCTCGGGGCTTGTGCCCCACCGGCCACCACCGACACCACCGCCGGCCCTGCCACCACCGCCGGCCCTGCCACCACCGCCGCCGATGGGGCCACGACCACGGCCGCTCCCACCGAGACCACTGCTGCAGCCGCCGGTGGAAGAGTCGTCGTCGGGAGGACCGGCGACATCGACAACCTCGATCCTCACCTTGCTACCGCCTTTCAAACCATCGATGCCCTCGAGCTGGTCTACGACACCCTCTTTGAGCTGGATGCCAACCTCGACATTCAGCCCGGGTTGGCCGCCGACTATTCGTACAGCGACGACGGCACCGAGCTGACTCTCAATCTCCGGGAAGGGGTGACCTTTCACGATGGTGATCCGTTCACCTCGGCCGATGTGGTCGCCTCGCTCGAGCGGATCCTCGACGAAGCGACCGGAGCCGTGGGGCGGAACTTCATCCTCTCCATCGAGGAGATCACTGCTCCGGACGATCTCACCGTGGTGCTCGGACTCTCGGTTGCCGACGGAACGCTGCCGTCGGTTCTCACCCGAGTCAATACCTCGATCATGTCGGATGCGTCGATCGAGGCCGGCACGGTCGGCACCGAGCCCAACGGCACCGGCCCCTTCGACTTCGTCGAGTGGAACCAGGGCGAGTCAGTCGAGCTCGACACCTTCGCCGACTACTGGGGCGACGCCCCCTCCGTGGAGGGGGTTTCCATCCGGGTCCTGCCCGAGGACACTTCCTTGCTAGCGGCGCTGCAGGCGGGTGAGATCCATATCGGGATCATCACCAATCCGGCGGTGCTCGAACAGGCTGCCGCCCCGTTGGTGGTGGAGACGGCCCCCGCCCTGGGCTACTTCCCCTTCTTCCTCAACAGCTCCCGCGGCCCGCTGCAGGAGAAAGCGGTACGCCAGGCCATATCTTGCGCGATCGATCGGCAGCAGCTGATCGACGCCGCCCTCTTTGGCAATGGAGTTGAGACCGGTCCTTACGTCATCGGGGACTTTGCCTCCGATCCCTGGGACGGCTTGCCGTGTGATGGTCCCGACAAGGATCTTGCTCGCCAGCTCCTCGCCGATGCCGGCTTCGCCGACGGCTTCTCGATTGAAACGATCATCATTTCGGGCGAGAGTGAGATCAACATCAACATCGGCCAGAATCTGCAGGCCCAACTGGCCGAGATCGGTGTCGACCTGCAACTCGAGCAACTCGAAACCAACGTCTATGTCGATCGCTGGCTGGCGGCCGATTTCGATTCTGCGCTGTCCGAAAACGGCGCCGGACCAGATCCCCACCACACTTACGTCCGCTACTTCACCTCGGAAGGCGTTTTCCAGAACGTTGCCGGGTTGAGCTCGCCGGAGCTCGATGATCTGATCTTGCAGGGTCAGACCACCACCGATCCTGCGGCCCGGGTTGACATTTACAACCAGATCTCCCGAATCCTGCTGGACGAATCTCCCTGGGTCTGGCTGTTCCGGGGATTTCGCACCCAGGTGCTTGTGCCCGAGGTCGAGGGTTTCATCTCTCATCCCACCGGCTCGCTCAAATCACTGCGAGGTGTGACTCTCGGCTCCGGATGATCCTGGCCTCCCGACAGGGGTGAGAGGATCGATGACAATGGAGGACGTAGGGCGCCTCCTCACCGGAGCGGTGGACGCCGAGACGGTGGCTGGCGCCGTGGGATTGGTACGTCGCCGGGATGAAGTGATTTGGCACGGGGCCTTTGGACTTGCTTCGGCCGCGCCACCCCGGCCGATGACACCGGAGACCATCTTCGATTTGGCTTCGGTGACAAAGCCGCTCGTCGGGGCAACGTTGACTCTGGCCCTGGTCGATCGGGGTGTCATCTCTCTCGACGACGAGATAACGACGGTCCTCCCCGAGCTAGAAAAAGCGAAACGAAAGGGGGTGACGTTTCGGCGGATTCTTTCCCATACCTCGGGCTTGCCAGGATGGCGGCCGCTTTATGCCTGGTCGAAGGACCGAGACGAGATCCCCGCAGTGATCGACCGGCTCGGGTTGGCAACCGACCCCGGGAGCCGCTTTGAGTACAGCGACCTTGGCTTCGTGGTGTTGGGCCTGGCTCTGGAGAGGGTCACCGGTCGCGGTCTGGCGGAAATGGCTTCTGAGTTGGTGTTCGAGCCGTTGGGCATGACCCGGACCCGATACCTGCCCAGCGGCCCCAGCGACGGATTTGCGGTCACGGAGGAGGGAAATGCCTTCGAAAAGCGAATGGCAGATTGGGCGGGGATGGAGTTCTCTGGCTGGCGGAACGGTTTCCATCCGGGCGAGGTCAACGACGGCAACGCTCATTACGCCCTGGCAGGGGTGAGTGCGCACGCCGGCGCCTTCTCGGATGCGTCGGACCTCGGCTTGTACGGGGAGATGTGGCTGGGGGCGCTGGCGGGAAAAGACTCCCGGGTCTTGTCGACGGCGATTGCCCGCCTCGCCACGTCCGAGCAAGCACCGCATGGCGCCCGGCGGGGATTGGGATGGGACCTGATGAAAACGGGCGGTCCGACTCTCCAAGAATTGTCCCGAGCCGACGCCGGCTTCTTTCCTCCCGCCGCCACGCCCTGGATTCCTCGCCCCAGTGGGGAACTGCTCTCCGTTTCATCGTTTGGGCACACCGGGTTCACCGGGACCTCGATTTGGATCGACCCCGAACGCGAGCTGGTAGCGGTCCTGCTGACTAACGCCACCCATCCTCGGGTCGATCCCGGTAAGCCGGTCAACTCGCTTCGAGCCCGATTCCACAACGTGGTTGTCGCCGCGGTTGACTCCATGGCATGAGGCTCTATCTCGTCCGACGATTAACGGGGTCCCTCGTCACTCTGATCGGAGTGGCGGTACTGGTCTTTCTCCTCTTGAGGGTCCTTCCCGGCGATGAGATCACCGCTCGCTTTGGGATCGAGTCCGGGAGCCTCACCCCCGCCCAACGAGAATCCCTCGAACGCTATTACGGGCTCGATCAGCCTTTGGTGGTTCAGTTCTTCACCTGGCTGGGCAGCGTCCTCACCGGAAATTTCGGTATCTCGGTGACTAGCGGGAGTTCGGTCGCAAGGCTGATCGGCAGAGCCCTCCCGGTGACCATCGAGCTCGCGGTGCTCTCCACATTGATCGGGGCGGTGTTGGGGGTGAGCGTCGGGGTCATGGCCGCCTCTAATCCCAACGGATTTCGTGACGGCGCCGGTCAAACTTTCGGGCTGCTCGGGCTCGGGATCCCTAACTTTGTGATCGCTTCGGCCATCATTGCCTTTCTGGCCCAGCGCTTCGGATACTTTCCCGCCGCGGCCAGCTATGTCGACTTTTGGGAAGATCCCCTGATCAACCTGCAACAGCAGCTGTATCCCGCTCTCACCCTGGGGGTGGCGCTGGCGGCGGCGACGATGCGAACTACGCGCTCGGCTTTCATCGAAGCTGCCTCACAGGATTTCGTTCGGACCGCTCGCGGCAAAGGCCTATCCGCCCGCCGGGTGAAGTGGCGCCATGTGCTCGGCAATTCGCTGACCCCGATCGTCACCATTGTCGGGATTCAGTTCGGATATCTGCTGGGAGGGACGATCATCGTCGAGGAGATCTTTGCTCTCCCCGGGATGGGTCGACTTGTCTTGACTGGCATCTCGCAGCGGGAATACGCGGTGGTGCAGAGCTCGGTGCTCGTAATCGCGGCGCTGTTCGTGGTGGTCAATTTGTTGGTCGACCTCGCGTACGCGCGGATTGACCCCCGGGTGCGGCTCACATGAGCGCTCCCCGGCACACGTCGAACTCCGTCTCGATGGTGAGGGCATGACCAGCACTCTGCTGGAAGCGGATGCGGTCGTTCTCCCAGGCGGACGGGGATGGCTGCGCCGGCTAACGAAGAGCCCCAATTGGGTGGCCGGGTTGATCATCGTTTCTTTCCTGATCGTTATCGCCCTCCTCGCCCTGCTCGGGATCACGCCCTTTCCCCCGATCCAACAGAACCCGGCTATCCGTTTCGCTCCACCGAGCGCCGAGCACTGGTTGGGCACCGATCAATTTGGAAGGGATATGACCTCACGGGTGATGGCGGGCGTCCTGGCATCGCTGCGAGTGGCGATAGTGGCGGTGGCTGTGGCGACTGTGGTCGGTTCGATGGCCGGGATCGCGGCGGGGTTCTTTGGTGGCTGGACGGATCGCTTGATCGGCAGAGTCACCGACATGCTCTTTGCCTTCCCGGCGATCCTGCTCGCCCTCAGCATCGTGGCGGCTTTGGGACGGGGCTGGATCAACACCGTGATCGCCATCGCCATCGTCTATACGCCCATCTTCGTCAGGGTGGCGCGAGGCCCGGTTCTCACCGTCCGGGAACTCGAATACGTGAAGGCCGGTCGGGTCCTCGGACTGCGCCCAGCGCGAGTGTTGTTTCGACATGTGCTTCCGAACGTCACGGCCCCGATCATTGTCCAAATCGCCCTCGCCCTCTCCTGGGCGATCCTCACCGAGTCAAGCCTCAGCTTCCTTGGTCTTGGCACCCAGCCTCCTGATCCCTCGCTGGGGCTGATGGTCAGCGAGGCCCGGACCCTTTTCGCCCGGGGTTGGTGGCTGATGGTTGCTCCAGCCAGTGCCATCGTTTTGGCGGTGGTGGGCCTCAATCTCCTGGGCGACGGACTCCGCGATGTTTTGGATCCGACCCGGGTAGAAGGCCGCTCCTGATGGAGCTGTCCGACCTCATAACCGAACAATTGCGACCCGAGTTGGCCGATCTCGACTTGCGCTCCACGGCCGAGTTGGTTCGTCTCATGGCCGACGATCAAAAGGAGGCGTTGGAGGCAGTGGCGCTCGCCGCCAACAGCATCGCCGCCGCCATTGACGCGGTGCACGCTCGGCTCGAGGGTGGCGGCCGCCTGATCTACGCCGGCGCTGGAACTGCCGGCCGCCTCGGCCTGCTCGACGCCGCCGAGTGTCCACCCACCTTCAACACCGATCGCGTGATTGCGCTCCTGGCCGGCGGACCCGCCGCCTTCGTTGTCTCACGGGAAGCGGTGGAAGACGACGCCGCGGCCGGCGCCAGCGATATCGAACGCCTTGAGATCTCCGCAGCCGACGTCGTTGTGGGACTGTCTGCTTCGGGCCGCACTCCCTACACGATCGGTGCCGTGGCCAGGGCCAAAGAGTTGGGTGCCGTCACCCTCGGAGTTTCCTGCAACCCGGGTGCGCTGTTGAGTCGCCAAGTCGATTATGCGATCGAGGTGCTAGTCGGACCCGAGGTCATCGCTGGCTCGACCCGATTGAAGGCAGGGACCGCACAAAAGACCGTTCTCAACATGATCTCGACGATCACGATGATCCGGCTCGGGAAGACCTTCGGCAATCTGATGGTGGACCTTCGAGCGAGCAACGAGAAGCTGCGCGATCGAGCCCGACGGATTGTGGTTCAGGCAACCGGAGTCGACCGCAAACGGGTGGATAAGGTCCTGGTGGAGGCGAAGGGAGAGGTCAAGGTGGCCATTGTCATGGTCTTGGCCGGGCTCGACGCCGCGAAAGCCCGCCAGCAACTGGCAGCTCACGGCGGCATGGTGAGAAAAGCGCTCGGAGTCGAGGATGACGTATGAGAGTCATGGGGCTGATCTCCGGTACCTCGATGGATGGCATCGATATCGCCGCCGCAGATTTCCGACTTGACGGCGATCGGGTCGAGATGTCCCCGCTCGGAAGCTTGGCAGTGCCATACCAGGCAGAGCTGCGGGCCGAGTTGGAGGCGGCGCTTCCTCCCGCTGCTACCACCGCCGCAACCATCTGCCGTCTTGACAACGAGGTGGGTCGCGCCTTCGCCCAGGCGGCAGAGCGTGCCTTGGAGCAACTGGGGGTCGGGGCTGAACTCGTCGTCTCCCACGGCCAGACGCTCTATCACTGGATCGAAGAGGGCCGAGCCCGGGGCACACTGCAGATTGGCCAACCGGCCTGGATCGCCGAAGCAACCAGGTTGCCCGTGGTGGCAGATCTCCGGGCGGCCGACGTCGCTGCCGGCGGGCAGGGCGCCCCATTGGCCGCGATCTTCGATGTCCTCCTCTTGCAGGGCAGGAATCGGATCTGTGCCGCGCTCAACCTGGGCGGCATTGCCAACGTGACGGTGGTCGGTCCCGGTCTGGATCCGATCGCCTTCGACACCGGCCCCGGCAACACCTTGATCGACGCCGCCGTTCGCCATCTGACGGGAGAAAGCTTTGACCGCGGGGGTGAGATCGCTCGACAAGGCGCCATCCATCAACCGCTGCTCGATCGTCTCCTCTCTGAGCCTTACTACCGGGCCCTGCCGCCCAAAACCACAGGTCGCGAGCTCTTCCACCTTCCCTATCTCCTGGAAGCGGTGGCCGACGGGGGTCCAGTCCCGCCCGAGGACCTGGTGGCAACAGTCACAGCTCTCACCGCCCGAACGGTGGCCGATGCTTGTCGGGGACTTGGGGTCGACGAAGTGATCGTGTCGGGCGGGGGAGCCGAGAATCCCTTCCTGCTAGAGCTTTTGTCGGCTCAGCTGGACGCGGCCACGGTTCATCCCATTGACGACCTCGGAGTTCCTGCCGCCTTCAAAGAGGCCTATTTCATCGCGCTGATCGGATTTCTGACGATGAACGGCCTCCCCGGCAATGTCGTCTCGGCGACCGGGGCGAAGCGGCCGGCGATTTTGGGAACAGTCGCTCCCGGACCGGTTGCCCCCAAGTGGCCGGCGCCGGCGAAAGAGATTCCACAGGCACTGCGAATCGTTGATATGGCCGACCGGTGAGCGCACCTGTTCTGGAAGTGCGTGATCTCACCACCGTTCTCAACCTGGCCCAGGGCCCGGTGGAGGTGGTGAGGGGAGTGAGCTTGGACGTCGGGGCGGGTGAAACCGTGGGTCTGGTTGGCGAGTCGGGCTGTGGAAAGACCATGGCCATGCTCTCGGTGATGGGTCTGCATCCCCAGCCACCAGCGGAGATTGTGGCCGGCGAGGTCATCGTCGGTGGTCGGGATATCCGCAAACTGTCGGAAGAAGAACGTCGCATGGTGCGGGGTGCGCAAGTGGCGATGGTGTACCAAGATCCAATGACCTCGCTCAACCCGCTGATGCGCATCGGCGATCAAATCGGAGAGGTCCTGGTTGCGCACGGCAGGAGTGCTGACGAGGCCAGGAATCGAACCGTCGAGATCCTCGGGCAGGTGGGTATTCCTCAACCGCGTCGGGCGGCAGAGTCGTATCCCCACGAATACTCAGGAGGGATGAGACAGCGGGCGATGATTGCCATGGCTCTCGCCCTCCATCCCCAGGTGTTGATCGCAGATGAGCCCACGACGGCTCTCGACGTGACCATTCAGCAACAGATCATCACGCTCGTCACCGACCTCCAGCAGGCGATGGGAATGGCAGTGATCTGGGTTACGCACGACCTGGGGGTCGTGGCCCGGGTGGCGGAGCGCATCCTCGTGATGTACGGCGGACACATCGTGGAGCGGGGACCAACCGACCAGGTCTTCAGAGACCCCGAGCATCCATATACGGCAGGCCTGCTCGAGTCCATCCCCCGGGTTCGAGGCGCCGAACGTCATCCTCTGCGTCAAATTCCAGGGGCTCCGCCCGATCCCACCCATCAACCGACGGGCTGTCCGTTTCATCCCCGCTGCCCGAACGCCGTGGAAAAGTGCGTAAGCGAAATGCCTCCCCTGACCGAACGGGGAGGAGCCGATCACGCTGAACACTGGGCGGCATGCTGGGTCCCGCCTGAGGAATGGGTGGCGTGAGCGAGCCCATATTGCGCGCCCATGACCTGACCAAGGTGTACTCGGTTCGGGGCACGGGTCAAACCCTCCAGGCGGTGGCTGGAGTCTCCCTCTCCCTCGCCCGAGGCGAAACCCTCGGCGTGGTTGGTGAGTCAGGCTGCGGGAAGTCGACCCTGGCCCGTCTCCTCGTGCGGCTGGAAGAACCAACGTCGGGCCGTATCGAGATGGACGGCAAAGACATCACCCACGTGCGGGGGTCGGATTTGCGGACTCTCCATCGCCGCATCCAGATGGTCTTCCAGGATCCGTATGCCTCCCTCAATCCGAGGATGACGATCGGCCGGGCACTGGAGGAGGTGATCGAAGTTCATCGCCTGCGCCCGAGCGAACAGTGGTCAGCCCGAGCCAGGGAATTGCTCAACCTGGTGGGGATGTCTCCGGCCATGGCTCGGCGCTATCCGCATCAGCTGTCTGGTGGTCAGCGTCAGCGGGTCGGTATCGCCCGGGCGCTCGCCGTTGAGCCGGAGGTGATCGTGCTCGATGAGCCCGTGTCGGCACTCGACGTCTCTGTGCGATCGGGGATCATGAATCTCTTGGCCAAGCTTCAGGATGAGCTGGGGCTGGCCTATGTCTTTATTTCCCACGACCTGGCCATGGTCCGCCATATCTCTGATCGGGTGGCGGTGATGTATCTGGGCAAGATCGTCGAGACCGGTCCCTGGGAACCAGTGAGCGACGCCCCGCTCCATCCCTACACCCTGGCTTTGCAACAGGCGGTTCCAATCGCCGATCCCGACGTGGAGGCCACCCGCCAGGTGCGAACGCTGGTGGGAGAGGTACCGGATCCGGCCGCGCCACCTCCGGGCTGTCCCTTTCATCCCCGCTGTCCCCTGGCGGAGGAAATCTGTCGTGAGATACCTCCGCTCCTGGCTCTGCTCAGCCCCGATCACCGGGCCGCTTGCCATGTGGCGGCGAGGCGGGTCGGAAAGCCCGAGGCGACGATCGGGAATCAGGCAAGTCTGGAGATGAGTCGATAGATCGGAAGATAGGTGGCGCCAATTGGTGCCGTCCAATGACTCCGAGGTCAGACCGCTCCTCCTTCGTTCTCCCAGTCTGCTTCCTCCTCGACCTGGTCCCTGGCAATAGGCCCAGGTCCCGCGCCGATCAAAGCCATCACCGGTCGGTGAGAAAAGTGTCGCCGGAGCGTGGCACCGGCAAGTGTGAGCATTGCGATCAATCCGGTCATTGCCGTTCTCGTTTCGCCACGACGGTCGGGATGAACGGTGGGGTGTCTCCGAGTTCGATTAGGAGGCTCCTCAGCAATTGAGCGAGGTCGTATCGATCGGACGGATGGAGCTTTGCGATGCTTGCTGTTTGACCTTGAAGAAGCGTGATGAGCGCGTCTTCAGCGAGATCTTTTCCCGCCTTGGTGAGATGAATGAGCACGCCTCGCCCGTCCAGGGGGTTCGGTTGCCGTTCAATGAGACCGAGTTCCTGAAGACGATTGAGCCGGACCGTCATTCCCCCGGAAGTCAGAAGCAAGATGTCAGCGAGCTCGGATGGAGTCAGCGGGCCGACTAGGTCGAGCTCGGCCAGGACTTCGAGATCGCCCCGATGGCTCAAGCCGTATGAGGCAGCGTTGCTGTCCAATCTCGATTGCAGGAAATGGGCTGCGCGCAGTACCCGCGTCACCACTTCCAACGCCGAGAAGTCGAGATCGGGGCGAGACTTCTTCCATCGCTCGAGGATGTGGTCAGAACGATCGGACATGCGCTCATTATGCCATGTGGTTTGACAGATGACTATATCTCAAGTAATCTCCCAAGAAAGAGGTGCTCGGATTACCGAGCGCCGGCGAGGACCAACATGACAGATACACAAAAGGCTCCCCGATCTTCTGATCTCGGGGCCGTAGCCGAGAAGACCGCCCCGACTGCAACCCGGGAACGGGTATTCGTCGGAACCGGCCTCTTCTGGGGCCTGATTGTCGGAGTCGTATTGGCAGCCGCGGTTGTGATCCTGGCGGCCCAGAACACCGACACCTCCACCATTTCCTTTCTCGCCTGGGAGTTGTCAACCCCCTTGATCGTGCTGATCCTGGGCTCACTGTTGACTGGCATCATCCTTGATGAGTTGTTCGGGCTGGTTTACCGGAAGCGGCGGCGCCGGACTCTGCGAGACCGCGACGAGCTCCAGCGCCTGCGCTAATGGCAGAGCTAGTCGAGCTGGTATTTCTTCTTGCCATATCCATCATGTTGATCGTCGGTGTGGTCTTTCGACCCAGCCACGGACATCCCACCGCCACCTGAACCGGATAATCCGGCGCTGAAGCCACACCACATTGCTCATCGGGTCCGCGGATTCAATCGGTGATCCGACTGCCAGAATGTTGAGCAGGAACGGTCCCGGGGGTGGAAGTGGCGAACGTACTGGAGTGGCTGCTCGACTCGGATCCTTCGATTCGGTGGCAGGTGATGCGCGACCTGACTGGCGAGTCCTCTGAAACCGTCGCCGCCGAACGGTCGAAGGTCGCAGCCGAGGGCTGGGGCGCCAAACTGCTTGCCCTTCAGGACGCGAATGGTCAATGGGGCACGAACGTGGTCCCTCCTCCCTGGGCCACAGGTGAACTCCCCGATGTAACCAACCGCAAACTCCTCCGCGACCTGCACGCGTTTTCACTCGAGGGGATGGCCGACTTCCTTGGCGTGGAACCCGCCCATCTGTCAGCGTGGGAGGAGGGCCGACCAGCACCCGAAGAAGGCATCGAGGGATACCGCAATGCCCTGGAGTGGATGCGGAATTCCCTCGGTACCTATTCCCCAAGATGGATCTCGACGACCTTCACCCTGCTGCTGTTGCGCGACATGGGCCTCCCCCCGGCCAGCGCCGAGGCCCGCCGAGCGGTGGGTCTGGTCCGCGAGAACAGCAAGTGGGAAGAGGGAGGACAGGACTACTTCGACGGGGAGGTGGAGCCCTGCATCAACGGCATGGCGGTGGCCATCGGCGCCTACTTCGGCGAGAACGTCGACGGAATCGTCGATCGGTTGCTCGGTGAGCAACTTGGGGACGGTGGGTGGAACTGTGAGGCCGAGAGAGGTTCGACCCGGGGCTCGTTCGACACCACGATCTCGGTGCTCGAGGGCCTTCTCGAGTATGAAAGGGCGCAGGGCGGATCGTCGGGGGTGGCCGAGGTTCGGCACGCCGGCGAGGAGTACCTTCTCGAACGACGCCTAATGCGGCGTCTCTCGACCGGCGAAATCATCAATCCCTCTTGGCTGCAGTTCTCGTATCCACCACGCTGGCACTACGACGTTTTGCGAGGACTTGACTATCTACGCAGCGCCGGCCTCGAAGCTGATGAGAGGTCGGACGAGGCAATCGACCTCGTCGAGAAAAAGCGCCAGCCCGATGGTCGCTGGCTACTTGAGAACACCTATCCCGGTCGAGTGCACTTCGAAATGGACGAGGGCGACGGCAAGCCAAGCCGCTGGAACACACTGCGTGGCATGCGCGTGCTCGCCTGGGCCGGGAGAGACTCCTAGCGGTCTGGTGAGGTCCGCGGATTCTCACCCCAGCAGGGAAAAGCCGGGCCGCGTTAAGGTCAAGAATCTCAGGAGAACCCCGCTACTGCAATCAAGGGTCAGGTTCGACAGAGAGGAATCCAGACGATGGGTCAGTTCGCAAACGTCGCCAAAGTCGGCGACATCGGAGACGGTGACCTTGCCAGTTTCGACGTCGCGGGCAGTCAGGTGGCGGTCGCCAACGTCGGTGGCACCTTCTACGGGTTTGGCGACGTCTGTACCCATATGGCGTGTTCGCTGGCCGCCGGTGAACTCGAGGGGACCACGGTGACCTGCAGCTGTCACGGCAGCCAGTTCGACGTGACCACCGGGGCGGTGCGGAGACCGCCCGCCGATGAGCCTGTCCCGTCATATCCCGTGCGAGTCCAAGGCGAGGACATCCAAGTCCAGGTCTGAAAGCCGACGAAAGGACGCGACATGAGAGCGACGAGGGTTGGTATCAACGGATTGGGCCGCATCGGACGGGCCGTGTTACGTCAAATAGCCGACCGCGAGGACCTCGACGTGGTCGGGGTCAACGATCTGGCCAGTCTTGACGAGCTCGCCTACATGCTTCGCTTTGATTCCGTGCACGGGCGGTTCGGGCCTGTCGAGCAGAAGAACTCCTCCCTCGTGATTCGGGGCAATCAGATTCCATTCTCCTCCCACAAGGATCCCTCTGTGATCCCATGGGCAGAGGTCGGTGCCGAGGTCGTGATCGAGGCGACAGGTGCTTTCCGGTCGAGGGAAGCGGCCGCCACTCACCTGGCGGCTGGAGCCGAGCGGGTGATCGTTTCCGCGCCATCTGACGACGTCGACCTCACCGTGGTCTTGGGAGTAAACGAGGACGACTTCGACGCTGACCTCCACCGAGTGGTCTCGCTAGCTTCATGCACTACCAACTGTCTTGCACCGGTGGTGAAGGTTCTCGATCAGGCCTTTGGAGTCAAGCAGGCGGTTTTCACGACCATCCATGCCTATACGTCCAGCCAATCGCTGGTCGATGGACCGGCTCGCTCCCGGCCACGGGGTCGGGCGGCAGCCGTGTCGATCATCCCCACCACCACGGGGGCGGCCAAGGCCACCGAGCGGGTGCTCCCAGAACTAGCAGGTCGCATCAGCGGGATGGCCATGCGGGTGCCGGTCCCCGACGGATCGGTTACCGACCTGGTTGCGCAACTCCGGAAAGAGACGACAGCCGAAGAAGTAAACGACGCCTTTCGAGAAGCCTCGACCCGGCCCGAGTTGCAAGGGATTCTCGGAGTCAGTGAGGATCGGCTGGTCTCGGTCGACATCATCGGTGATCCCCGTTCCGCGGTGGTGGACCTGGCCAACACGTATGTATCACATGGGGGAGTGGCCAAGGTGCTGGCCTGGTATGACAACGAGTGGGGATACGCCGCCCGCTTGGTCGACTTCGCGCGGTTCATGCTCACGAAAGGCGAACGCGTTGGCGCAGTGGAAAAGGCGTCGGTCTAGCGAGCGTCGGTCCTCGGATACGTTTCGCCCTGTTGCCACTTGTCCCGCACTAGGTTCGGGGCAATGAGTGGGCCGGTCGAAGAGACGACCCGACCTCCCACCGAGGGCTTCGGTGTCAGCACCATTGAAGTAAAGGAAGGTCGGCAGACCCAACTCGGATCTGTCGGAATTCTCAGGGTTCTGCCCACCAAGGGACGACGCACTGTTGGACCTTGGTGCTTCGTCGACTTGATGAGTCCAGGCGATGTCGACCAACCTCCGCCCCTGGAGGTAGGTCCCCATCCCCATATCGGCCTATCGACGGTGACCTGGCTTTTCGCCGGAACGGTTATGCACACCGATTCTCTCAACAATGAACAGCCGATACGTCCCGGGGAATTGAACCTAATGACCTCCGGGCGAGGAATTGCCCACGCCGAGGAAGGGATTGAGCCCAAGGCAAGTGAGGAAACCGGCGGGATCATGGGTGCCCAGATGTGGCTAGCGCAGCCCGAAGCGACTCGGAATGGCTCCAACGGATTTCAGCACCACAACGATCTGCCCGTGGTGGAGCTGGTCAACGCGACGGCGCGCTTATTGATTGGCGAGCACAATGGAATCGTGGCGCCAACCCGGTTCGAGCACCCTGCGATCGGCATCGATCTGACGCTGCGAGGGCCGCTCGAGGTCGAGGCGAACCAGCAATTCGAATATGCAGTGGTGCCGATCGACCGGCCGGTGAGAGTCGACGACGCCATTGCCGAACCGGGCTCGCTTGCTGTCCTGCCCTCCGGCTATGAGTCGTTCCGGCTCGCGACCCAGACGGGTCACGGTCGCGTGTTGGTTCTGGGCGGCTCGCCGCTCGGCGTGGAGCTGAAAATGTGGTGGAACTTCGTTGCCCGTACGCCGGAGGAAATCACCGAGGCATGGCGAGACTGGCAGAACCACAACGAAGAGCGCTTTGGTCCGGTTCCGTCGAGGTTGGCGAGGATCGATGCTCCTCCACCTCCCTGGCTCCCGGCAGGCGACTGAACAGGTAGGCGATTGCTAGGCGCTGGCCCCGCGGTAGTGGCGAAGCGAGAGCCGCCAGACCAGCGAGGCTCCCACCAGTGCAGCGGCGGCTACCAGCGTCACCACCACCACCAATTTCAGAGTCGTCCTCCCCAGCAAAGCCTCCACCGGGAAGGTGGTCATCACCGCCACCGGCAAGGCAAAGGTGAGCAGGGCCCGCACGAACCCCCGATACATCTGCACGGGAAAACGCCCGGCCTCGACGACGCCCTGCAAGAGGTCGTCGAGGGCCTCGCCCCCGATGGCCCACAGCGCCAGGCTCTGGATCGCTACGGCCAATGCATAGACGACTGAAAGGGCGCCGGCCCCGAGGACCACCCAGCCAACCAGGTCAATCACCGACACCATTTCCCCCCGCCAGATCAACGCCGCCACCATCAGCCCGATCCCGAGCAGGGGATCCAACAGGTTGTAGATGCCCAAGTGTCGAAAGCTCACCATGAACTGGCTGTTGACCGGCTTGGTGAGGACGAAGTCGAGCGTGCCCATGCGGACGTACTCCGTCATTCGGCCAAGATTGGGCTGGATCACGGCCTGTCGCAGACCATTGACGGCGAAGAACCAACCCATCACCACCAGCAGCTCCGGATAAGACCAACCGTTGACGGTCTCGCCGAAGCGGAAGTAAACCCCCACCCCCAGCGCCGCCCACACCAACCAAAACAGGCTGAGTAGGGCATTGGAGAGGAAGTTGAGCCGGTATTCCAGCTCGGCTTGAACGGTGGCCGACCAAAAGATCCGCAGGAGGCGCAGATAGCGTCTCAGCCGCTGACCGCCTGGTAATGACGGAGACCGGCCCGCCACAAACGGGTAAAGGCCCAGGTGAAAACCAGAAACCAGAAAGCCGTGACCAGAAGTCCCGCCGTCGATTGGGCCGCAGTCGAGCGCCCCACCAGGATGTCGAGCGGTAGGCCCATCGAGGACCGAAAGGGGAGGAGATAGGAGGCAACCCGCACGGGGGCGGGGAGAAGCTCGGTCGGGGCGATCCAGCCGGAGAGGAACGCCCCTGCCCCCCACCAAAGCGAATACAGGTTGGCCATCTGGGTGGACCAGAAAGCCGCCGTGGCGAAAGTCATCGAGATGAGGACATTGAGCAAGAAACCGCACAACACCGTGACGATGACCAACAAACCGCGGGCGGGGGTTAGCGAATACGTGAGGTCATCCCAAGCGAACGTCGCCGCAACCAGCGAGGGGACGAGAAAGCCAGCCATCACTAGGCGGAAGCCGACTTCCCGCGCCAGGTATTGGAAGAAGGGATGCATCGGTCGGAGGAGCCGAAATGAGAGGGCGCCTGAGCGCATGTCCTCGTCCCAGGCCCAGGTGAGAAAGCTCGATGTCAGTTGGGAGACCACCGCTGCTGCGAAGTAGTAACCAATGAGCTCCCCACGGCTCCAGGGGAGCCGGTCGCCGGAGGTTTGCTCTACCGAAAGCCAGACCGCCAGCATCAGCAGCGGAAAAACGCTCGACAGCACCCAGATGAGGATGCGGGTGCGGTATTCGACGGCAACCGCGGTTTCGGTCTTGATGAGGGCCAGGAAGGATCTAGCCGTCACGTTCGGTGAACAGTCTGTCGATGACCTCTTCGATCGGTGGATCGGCGATCGAAACATCTGATACCGGAAGCGCGGTCAGCATCTGCGAAGCCACTGCTGAGATGGAATCGCGCGGGACCTCGATGACCGCTGACAATTTCGACCGGTTCACCACGTTGCCGAATCGGGCCAGGGCGCGATCGTCGACGTCTCCGGTCAGGGTGACAGTTATCTGTCTGATGGGGGCTCTCTGCGCAACCAACGCAGCGAGGTCGCCGTCGTGTCGGAGGACACCATGATCGATCACCAACACGCGCTGGGCGAGGGCCGTGATATCGGCCATGTAGTGGCTGGTCAGAAGCACGGTGGCGCTGTAGTCGTGGCTGTAGTGGCTGATGAAGCGCCGGACCGCAGCCTGAGCGGTGACATCGAGGCCCAACGTCGGCTCATCGAGGAAGAGGACTCGAGGACGGTGCAAGAGGCCAGCGGCCAGCTCACAGCGCATACGTTCACCGAGGCTGAGATTGCGTACCGGTCGGTCGAGGTAGGGGCCAATCTCGAGCAAGTTGACGACCACATCCAGGGTCGCTTCGAAATCGCTTCTGGGAATCCGGTAGATCTCCCGGTTGGCGTGAAAGGTCTCCATCGCCGGCAGGTCCCAATACAGCTGATTTCTCTGGCCCATGACGAACGTGATGGTTCCCAGGAAATCCTGGTCCCGTTCAAAGGGTCGAAACCCGGCTACATCCAATGCACCCGCGTCGGGGTAAAGCAAACCGGCGAGACATTTGAGGGTCGTCGTCTTTCCGGCCCCGTTGGGCCCGAGAAACCCCACGACCTCGCCGGCGGCTACCCGAAAGGAGATCCCGTCCACCGCCCGCACCAGGGCGTATTCGCGGTGGACGAGGCCGCGTAAGCCGGCCCGCATCCCCGCCTCTCGGCGGTGGACCCGGAAGTGCTTGACGAGACCATCGACGGTGATCACAGGATGCAGATCCTGGCAGCCGCGATCCCCCTCGGCGGACGAATACCGGGCCTCAAGCGCTACGTCCATCCTCGTGACAAACTGGCCCGCCAGGGATCGACCGAGAAAGGACACCGATGGCAGAGAGCAGACCGGTCAAGGTTCTCACCGGGGACGAGTATCTCGAGAGTCTGCGGGACGGGCGATCGGTCTACCTCGATGGTGAGTTGGTCAAAGATGTCACCGAGCATCGGGCCTTTCGGAACTCGGCCAGGTCGGTCGCCCGGCTCTACGACGCCCTCCACGATCCCGCCCAGGACCTGCTGGGCAAGGACCGGCATGGAATCGTGACTCACAAGTTCTTCATGCCGAGCTACTCGGCTGGGGAGTTGATGGAGGCCCGGGAGGCGATCGCGGCGTGGGCCCGGCTCTCGTATGGCTTTATGGGGCGCACCCCTGACTACAAGGCGTCTTTCATGGCGACCTTGGGGGCAGCCCCGGACTTCTACAGCCCCTTCACCTCGACCGCCGAGGAGTGGTATCGGCGATATGCCGAACAAGCGCTTTTCCTCAACCACATTCTCATCAATCCTCCGATCGACCGGAACCGCGAGGTTCATGAGGTTGAGGACGTCTTTCTTCACGCCGTGTCCGAACGTGACGATGGGATCGTGGTGCGGGGAGCGAAGATGCTCGGCACCGCCTCCGCTCTCACCCATGCCACCTTCGTGGCGCAAAACACCGCTACCAATTTGGAGAAGGGCAAGGCCGACGATTACGCGTTGGTGTTCATCGCCCCGATGGACACCCCGGGGATGAAACTCATCTCCCGCCGCTCGTTCGAAGCAGCGGCCGAATCACCTTGGGACAATCCCCTCTCCAGCCGTTTCGACGAGAACGATGCAATGGTCATCTTCGATGACGCCTTCATCCCCTGGGAGAACGTTCTTGTCTATCGCGATGTGGAGAAGGCGACCGGCTTCTACGCCGCCTCCGGTTTCATGAACCGATACACCCTCCAGTCCGGCACGAGGCTCGCCGTCAAGCTGGATTTCATGTGCGGGGTGATCGCACAGGCATTGGAGGCCAACGGCACCGACTCCTTCCGCGGGGCTCAGGCCCAACTCGGTGAGCTGATGGGTTGGGGATCTCTGATGTGGGCGCTGACCTCGGCCCTCGCCCTCGATCCCGAGGAGGGACCGGGTGGGATGATGATTCCCAAGCTCGACTATGCGGTCCTGGTTCGGCTGTTTGGGGCGATGGCCTGGCCCAAGGTGGAACAAGCGGTGGGGGAGTTGCTCGGAGGGAGTCCCCTTGTGA
>JAICGW010000027.1 GCA_025922945.1 Acidimicrobiia bacterium
ACATGGCGCGGAGTAGCGAGAGGTGATGGTCTAGGGAAAGACGCCGCCGGATCGACCCATTTTCTGCCTCCTCGAGATTTGCCAGTTGGGCCGCGATCGCTTCCGGTGGCCACCCGGCATAGAGCTCGGCCGCGGCCTCAGTGAGTGACGCGGCGTTGAGGTGGTCAAGCGGCGGAGGCGTCAGCGCGGCCACAGTGGCCTCCCAGGTGCCGAAGCGCTGAGCGAGGTCGATGAACCCGCCATCGACACAAACAATGGAAGAAATCAGCTCGGGCTTCCTGGCTGCCAGTTCCATCACCAGGTTCCCACCGAAGGATTGACCCACCGCGATCACCGGCGGACCCATCATCTCGCTGATGATTGCCGCCAGATCGGCACTCATGGTGGCGAAGTCGTATCCGGCATCTGGCTTGTCGGACACGCCGTGGCCGCGCAGGTCGACTTGCACCGTCCCGTAACCGGATGCATTCAGATGCCCGACGACCGCGTCCCAAAGCCGGGCGTTCGAGGCCAGGCCGTGCACGAGAAGCAACTGCGGGAACCGGGAGCCGGACGCCTTCCAGACGGCGAGCCTGGTCCCGTCAGGGGAATGGAGCCATTCGTGAGGTATGCCGGTCATCCTCGGCAGGAGACTATGCCTTATGCCTAATTGGCCGAAACCCACGTCTGCCAGACCGCCAGGAAGTGGGCGACGCTGGCCGCGATCACCAGGACGTGGAACGTCTCATGAAAGCCGAACACTCGCGGGAACAACCGAGGCCAGCTCCTCACAAACATCGCCAGACCTCCGAGATAGATCACTCCGCCTCCGACGGTCAGCCACCGTACGGAACTCCCGCTTTCCCCCAGAAAATGACCAACCGCAATCAGCGCCAGAGCTCCAAGGCCAAGTTGGCCAACCAGGATCCATCTATTCCTGAGGATCGGTAGGAACTCACGGCCGATACCGAGAGCCGTCAAAGACCAGACCGCCAGGAGCGGGCGCCAATAACCCTGCGTCTCTCCGACAAAGAGAGCCGTGAAGGTTCCCGCCACCAAGAGGTAGATGAAGGCATGGTCGAGCTTTTGCATCCGCGCTTTCCATGCGGTGCTCCACGGCACGCCGTGATAGAGCGTGCTGGCCGAGTACATCCCCACCAATGTCAGGGCGTAGACGACGAGAGCGGGATGGAATTGTTGTGTCAGCAGTAAGGCGGACCCGACGATCGAGGCGATGGCCCCGGTTCCGTGGAGCAAAGCCCTGACCGGGTTTTCGATCGACCCCAGCCGGAGTCGCTCGTCGACAGGACGGGTTTCTATTAGAACTTCTCGGGGACGAAGGATTGGTCGGCGAGGGGCGGGCGGACATAGCCCGGATCTGGTTGCCGGGGGGGCAGCTCGATATCTTCCGGGGTCAGATCTTCATAGGGAATCTGGCTGAGAAGGTGATGGATGACGTTGAGACGAGCCTTCCTTTTGTTGTCGGAATTCACCACATGCCACGGCGCTTGCTTGATGTCGGTATGGCGGAACATCTCGTCCTTGGCCTTCGAGTATTCGACCCAGCGCGAGCGCGACTCGAGATCCATCGGCGAAAGCTTCCAGCGCCGGGTGGGATCGTTGATGCGTGCCTGGAAGCGTGCTTCTTGAACCGAGTCGGAGACCGAAAACCAATACTTGATGAGTTTGATTCCAGAACGAACCAGCATCCTCTCAAACTCAGGGGTCGAGCGGAGGAACTCCTGGTATTCGTCGTCGGTGCAGAACCCCATCACCCGTTCCACTCCGGCGCGGTTGTACCAACTCCGGTCGAAAAGGACCATTTCGCCCGCGGCCGGCAGGTAAGCGACGTACCGCTGGAAGTACCACTGGGTTCGCTCTCGATCGGAGGGGGCTGAGAGCGCCTCCACCCGGCAGACACGGGGACTCAGGCTCTCCGTTATGCGCTTAATGGTCCCACCTTTGCCGGCGGCGTCGCGGCCCTCGAATAACACGACGACCTTGAGGCCCTGATGGCGGATCCACTCCTGCATTTTCACCAGTTCGATCTGAAGCTCGGCTAGCTCCTTCTCGTACTTCTTCTTCGAGAGCTTCTCGCCCTCGCCGTGCTCGCTGTGGGACCTGACCCCTTCCTTCTTCTTCTTCGACATAGCCACTGTCTAATCGCGCTGCCCCTCCCATGCCTCTGCAGCGCGGGGCTTGGCATGGGCCGCGCCGGCGGATCGGACCTACGCTGACGGTCCGTGCCACTCGTAGCTGGTGTCGATTGCTCAACTCAGGCCACCAAGGTCTTGATCGTCGACAGCGATTCCGGAGCCGTAGTCGCAGCCGGTCGTGCCGGTCACGACGTGACTGGGTTCGGTGGCGCCCGCGAGACCGATCCTCGCCAATGGTGGAGCGCCCTCGCCGAGGCGCTTGGCCGGTGCGAGCGCTCGGCGGACGTGCAGGCAATCGCGGTGGGCGGTCAGCAGCACGGCTTGGTGGTCCTGGATGAGGCCGGGTCGCCCTTGCGACCGGCCCAGCTCTGGAACGACACCCGCGCCGCCGCTAACGCCCGTGCCCTGGTCAGTGCCCTCGGAGGCAGCGCGGTCTGGGCGCAGGAGATCGGCTTGGTCCCCGTGGCGTCGTACACCGTGGGCAAGTGGGCCTGGCTGCGTCAACATGAGAATCACGTTGCCGAGTCCGCCGCGGCGGTGCTGCTGCCGCACGATTTCATCAACATCCGCCTGACCGGGCTCCGTACCACCGACCGCGGAGAGGCGTCGGGCACTGGGTGGTGGTCGACTTCCAGCGAGGGCTACTCCGAACGGGTTCTCTCGCTTCCCGAGGTCAGACTCGACCCACGACTTTTGCCCAGAGTCTTGAAGGCGGGGGAGTCAGCCGGCGAAATCACTTCCGAGGCCGGTCGTCAAACCGGTCTCCGCCCCGGAATCACGGTGGGAGCCGGCACCGGTGACAACATGGCCGCCGCCCTGGGCCTGGGGCTCGAGCCAGGAACTCCGGTGATCAGCCTCGGAACCTCCGGGACTGCCTACGCGTTGTCGACCGTCAGGGCGGCCGACCCCTCGGGCACTGTCTCGGGCTTTGCCGATGCCACCGGCAACTTCCTACCGCTGGCCGCCACGCTCAACTGCACCCTGGCCGTCGATCGGGTCGCCTCCTGGTTGGGACTCGATCGAGAAAGCGCCGCCGAGCGCACCGAGGTCTTCGTTTTCCCCTATCTGGACGGAGAGCGGACCCCCAACCTCCCTCACTCGGCGGGCGTCTTTGGGGGTCTCCGCCATGCCACCGATCCCTCCGAGATCCTCCTCGCCGCCTACCAGGGAGCCGCGCTGGGACTAATCGAGGCTCTCGAACTGGTCTCGCGGCATTCGTCGGGGATTGGTCCCGACCGGCCTCTGATCCTCATAGGCGGAGGGGCGAAGGGGACCACGTGGCGGCGGGTCATTGGTCAGCTTTCCGGGCGGGAGCTTCAGGTTCCGCAAGCCGAAGAACTGGTGGCCCTGGGAGCGGCCGCGCAGGCCGCCTCGCTCCTCACGGGGGAATCCGCTGACGGCGTGGCGCGCCGATGGGGCACCCAGACCGGCATTCGCATCGAGGCGACGCGACGAGACGATGCCACCCTGGACCGATTGCGGTCGGCTCGTCAATCGATCTTCGGAGGGGTTTAGACGGCTTGGCGGCGCCGCTCGCGGGGGGCTACCGCCCGGGGGCGAGCCGCCACCTCGAGCCGCTCGGCAATCTCCGCCAGGTCCGGACGCTCTCGAGGGAGGTGGCTGTCGACTGCCTCCCGAATGGCGGCAATGTGGTCGGGGGTTGATCCACAACATGCCCCGATGATGCGCGCGCCGGACCGAAGGGCGAGATCGACGTAATCGCCCATCTGGTCGGGTCCGATCGGGTAGGTAAGGCCACCTTCGGTCTGATAAAGGGGGATGCCGCAGTTGGCCTTCGTGATGGTGATGGCGCCGGGGGCGATCGACCCGATCTCCCAGGCAGTTGCCACCGCGTCGCCAGGGCCGACTCCGCAGTTGGCCCCGACGGCGGCGACGTGATCGTGTTCCTTCCACCACTCACCGAGCGCCCGTGGGCTGATGCCCATCATGGTGTGTCCGGCGGTGTCAAAGCTGAGGGTGGTCGTATACGGGAGACCCGTGGTTTGCGCCGCGGCGACGGCCGCCTCGAGCTCTTCGAAAGACGAGATCGTCTCGATCCAAAGCACATCGGCCCCGGCCTCAGCGAGCGCCCGCGCCTGTTCGGTGAACACCTCGACTCCTTCATTGTGAGGCAGGGGTCCCAGAGGAGCGAAAAGGTCTCCGGTGGGCCCGATGCTGCCGGCGATGGCGACCGGCCGGTCGGCAAGGTCGGTGGCTCGACGGGCGACGGCCACGGCCGCGGCGTTCAGCTCAGCAACCCGATCCTCGAGGCGATGGAGGGCCAGTCGACGACGGTTGCCGCCGAACGTATTGGTGAGGATGATGTCGGCACCGGCATCGATGAAGCCGCGATGGACCTTTTCGACCAGGTCAGGTTGCTCGACATTGAGCAACTCCGGGCAGCCCCCTCCTTCGAGGCCCAGGGAGAAAAGGGTCGTTCCCATGGCGCCGTCCGCGACCAGCGGGCGGCCTGTACGGAGGAGATCTCGGAACACGTTGCCGGCCATCTCATTGTCCTTTCCTGGATTGTGAGGCGGCCCTCCAACGAGAAAACCGCCGCAGCTCTGGCCGGGCGGTCTTTCCATCCCGACGCTTTAGCCGCATTTGTTGAGCGCCCGCAAGCTGATCGAATCAAATCGGCGCTATGTGCTCACTATACAAGAAAGGGGCGGAAAACCCGCCCCTTTCTCATGTTCTGTGGGCTCGTAGAGCGGTGGTACCACCCTGTGAACCCTGGGTTCGCAAATTGGCTAGGGCAGCCAGGCCTGCCAGACATCCTGATGGGTGTCGATCCACTCCTTGGCGACCACGGAGATGTCCTCGCCGTCGATTTCGGCGGCGGGCAGCATCGAGAGCTGATCCTCGGTGGTGATCGTGAAGTTGTTGAGGAACTCCCACACCGGAGGAGCCTTCTCCTCCAACTGGGCCGAGGCCACCTTGAGCAAGACGTCCTCGGGATAGTCGCAGTCGATCGCTGCCGGGTCGGCGTAGCACTCCTCGGAGTACTCGGGCAGGGGCACGTTGACCAAGTTGTACTTGGCGACCGCCGCGGTCGGGGTCCACCAATACATCACGATCGGCTCCTGGGCGGCAACGCGAGCGTCGAGCTCGGCCACCGTTGCCGCTTCCGAGCCGGAGAACACCACCTGGAAGGGCAAATCGAGGTTCGAGATGATCGCTTCGTCATACTGCGAATAGGAAGGATCGGTGCCAAGAAAGCGGCCCTGATCACCCGTCTCCGCCGTAGCGAAGAGAGCGGCGTTGGCCGGATCCTGGAAGCCCTCCCATGTTGCCAGGTCGGGGTGCTCGTCGATCACGTACTGGGGGACGAACCATCCAATCTTGCCGACCGCGCCGAGCTCGCCGATTTCGACGACCGAGCCCTCGTCGAGGAAGGCCTGCTCGTCGTCGGTTATCCCGGAGGGCCAGAGCTCGAGCACTGCGTCCACCGTGCCGTCTGCCATGCCTGTGAACATGGCCGCGTTCTCGTCGATCGCCACGGCCTCGACCGGATAGCCGAGATGGGATTCGATGAGTTGCTTGGCAATCTCAACGTTGAGAAGGGAAGCGGTCCAGGGATTCACCGCCAGGTTGATGGTCGGATTGTTCGGGTCGATGCCAACCGTTCCACCGGTGGCCGCGCCGGTCGTGGCGGTGCCGTCACCGGCCGTTGTCGCGGTTGCGCCGTCGCCGCCGCCGCAGGCCGCGGCAAGCACGCTCAGCGCAACAAGGACTAGTAACAGGGGTTTCTTCATTCGATCTCCTCTTAAACGCCGCCCATGCCTTGGGAGCGGTCGAGTTGGTACATTACCGATGTGTCTGAAAACGGGTCCGGGAAGCCGGTATGCCTTGAGGTCGACCACGTGTGGAAGGTATTCGGAAATCGGCCGGAACGGGCCCTGGCGATGGCCGAGGACGGGGCCAATCGGGCCGAAATCCTCTCTTCTACGGGTTGCACGGTCGGAGTGCGCGATGTCTCCTTCGACGTCAATGTTGGCGAGACCTTCGTCGTCATGGGTTTGTCGGGGTCTGGGAAATCGACCCTGATCCGCTGCGCGGCCCGCCTCAACGAGGTCACCAAAGGCCGGGTTCTCCTGGATGGCGAGGATCTCACGGCCATGACCGAGGAGCAGCTTCGCAACGTGCGCCGGCACAAGATGTCGATGGTGTTCCAGCACTTCGGTCTGTTCCCACACCGCCGGGTGATCGACAACGCCGCTTACGGCCTCGAGGTGCAAGGGGTCGAGAAGAACGAGCGGATCGAGCGAGCCATGAAGGTGCTCGAAGTCGTCGGATTGAAAGGCTGGGAGAACCACTATCCCCAACAGCTGTCGGGCGGCATGCAACAACGGGTCGGTCTGGCTCGGGCCCTCACGGTCGAACCGGAGATCCTCTTCTTCGACGAACCGTTCTCAGCCCTCGATCCGCTGATCCGTCGCGACATGCAGGACGAGCTCATTCGATTGCAAGAGTCGATGCAGCGGACAATCGTGTTCATCACCCATGACTTTGCGGAAGCAATCAAGCTGGGGGACCGGATCGCGATCATGAAAGATGGAGCGTTTGACCAGGTGGGATCGGCGGCGGAGCTCATCACCGACCCGCAAACCGACTACGTCCGCGAGTTCACCAAGGACATTCCCAAGACCAAAGTGCTGACTGCGGCGGCCGTCACTCGACCGGGTGACGCTAACGGTGCCGGCCACCGGGTGCATCTCGAGGACACGATCGAGACAGTGCTTCCGCATCTGCTCAACCACACGTCCCCGGTGGCCGTGGACGATGCCGACGGGACCTTCGTGGGCGTGGTAGATCGAGCAGCGGTCGCCAACGTGCTCGAGGACGAAACGTGACCGACACGGTTTCCGCTCGCTCGCTTCCATTAGGGGTCAAGGCCGGGGTCGAGCGGAGGCTGGTGGCATGGGGGAGCCTGGTGGTGGGAGTTGTCGCCTTACAGGTGGCCTTCGCCAATGCCAAGACCTTCCCCGCCGTCCTCGACACCACCTTCTCGGGTCCGATCGACGCCTTCGAGGCCTGGGCAAGGGCAAATCGCGGCTCCCATCCTCTCTTCACCGCTTTCTTGCAACCGATCACCGCGGCGGTCAATTGGGGGTTGACCTTCGTCGAGGACGCCCTTCTCTGGATGCCCTGGTTCGTCATCCCCATCGCGGTCTTTCTGCTCATCGCCCGCAACGGCCACTGGCAGATGGCGTCGGTCGCCGGGCTGGTGATGGTCTACCCAGGCCTGGTGGGCCTTTGGGAACCAACCATGGAAACGCTGGCTTTGATGTCGATGGCGGTTGTGATTTCCGTCGTCATAGGAGTGCCGTTGGGTGTGCTCGCTGCGTTCAAGCCCGGGTTCGAGAAGGGGCTGCGACCGCTACTCGACGCTATGCAGACGATTCCGGCTCCCGTCTATTTCCTCCCCATGATCCTCTTCTTCGGCATTGGCAAGGTGCCGGCGACCATCGCCACCGTGATCTACGCCCTTCCGCCCGTGGTCCGCTTGACGACGCTCGGGATTTTGCGGGTCCCCTCGCAGACGGTCGAGGCGTCGAAGATGTTCGGCTCGAGCGCCCGCCAGACCCTCTTCAAGGTTCAGACCCCGATCGCCATGCCCACGATCATGACCGGCGTCAACCAGACGATCATGATGGCTCTCGGGATCGTGGTTCTGGCCACGTTGCTTGCCGCCGGAGGGTTGGGTCAGGTGGTTATGGACACCCTTCGAGTCCGCAGCCCCGGGCGGGGCCTGGCAGCTGGCCTCGCCATCGTGGCGGTGGCGATGGTGCTCGACCGGATCGGCCGTTCTCTGGCAGAAACCGACCGCACCCAACAGGTCGACAAGCGATGGGTGCTGGGGGCAATCGTTGGCTTGACGGGCTTGGTTTTCCTCGGGCGGTCGATCGGCGCGGTGGCCTTCCCCGAGGTTTTCGGAGTCCGCATCCTCGATCCGCTCGACAATCTGGTGATCTGGGCGCGGGACAACCTTTCGTTCATAACCAGGCCGCTCAACGACTTCATCGTCGCCGACTTGCTGATTCCGGCCCGCGACTTCCTGCTCGAGGTGGTCGCCTGGCCGGTCCTGATCTTTGCCGCCGCCTGGCTGGCCTGGCGGGTCCGCGGGCTGGGTCTGGCATTTTTCGTCGCCGCCGCACTCCTCCTGGTGGGATTCATGGGGATGTGGCAGCTCTCGATCATCACTTTGATTCAGGTAGTGGCAGCAGTGGTGGCCTCGGTTGCGATCGCGGTTCCCCTCGGTGTTTGGGCGGGCCGACGACCCCGAGTGGAGAAGGTTCTCAGCCCCATCCTCGACTTCCTGCAGACCGTGCCTTCTTTCGTCTACATCATTCCCGTGGTGATGCTTTTCACGGTCGGCCAGGTGCCCGGCATCATCGCCTCGGTCCTCTACGCGATCGTGCCCGGGATCCGGATCACCGCCCTCGGGATCCGGCAGGTTCCCAGCGAAGCCATCGAGGCCTCCCAGACCTTCGGCGCCACCCGCCGCCAGACCATGCTCGGGGTTCGGATCCCGCTCGCCGCCCCCACGATCATGGCGGGCGTCAACCAGGTGATCATGATGGTGCTGGCGATGGTGATCATCGCCGGCCTCGTGGGTGGCGGGGGCCTTGGGTTCGAGACGATCAATGCCGTCACCCGCAACGAGACCGGACTCGGGTTCGAGGTCGGCTTCGCCATCGTGGTGATGGCCATCATCCTCGATCGCCTGACGCAGGCCTGGGCTCACCGTCTCCAGCCCCCTTCCGGTCACTAGTAGCGTCAACCCCCTCATGCAGCTGCCGGTACAAGGTCTCTTTATCGCGGGACAGCGGACTGACGCCACCAGTGGCGAGACGTTCGAAACCATCAATCCGGCGACCGGGGAAGTGATTTGCCAGGTCCAACACGCCGGTCCCGACGATGTCGATCGGGCCGTGGCCTCCGCTCGGGAAGGGTTTGAGGTGTGGCGGGAGCTGAGCGGTGCCGAGCGGGGTCGGATTCTCAATCGGGCGGTAGCCCTGCTCCGCAAATACAACGAGGACCTCGCCCGGCTCGAGGTGGCCGACACCGGCAAGCCCTGGCAGGAAGCCGTCGCAGTCGACGTGCTCTCCGGGGCCGACGCCATCGAGTACTACGCCGGTTTGGCCGCCTCGATCCACGGCGAGACATTCCAACTCGCCAACTCTTGGGTCTACACCCGGCGGGAGCCGCTCGGGGTCTGCGCGGGGATCGGGGCTTGGAATTACCCGATCCAGATCGCCTGTTGGAAGTCGGGTCCGGCCCTCGCGTGCGGTAACTCGATGGTCTTCAAGCCAGCCGAGCTCACCCCCCTCACGGCCTTGCGACTCGCCGAGATCTACAGCGAAGCCGGTCTCCCCGATGGAGTGTTCAACGTGGTGCAGGGTGACCACCGGACGGGGGAGGCACTGGTCTTTCATCCCGGGGTGGCGAAGGTTTCGCTCACCGGGGAGGTCGGCACCGGAAAGCTGGTGATGGCGAACGCCGCCGCGACTCTGAAGAACGTCACCCTCGAGCTGGGGGGAAAGTCCCCCCTCATCGTTTTCGAGGACGCCGATCTCGACAACGCGGTCTCGGCCGCTTTGATGGCCAACTTCTACACCCAGGGGGAGATCTGCTCCAACGGCACCAGGGTTTTCGTCCACGAAGACGTGCACTCCGAGTTCGTCGACAAGCTCGTTACCCGCACCTCCAAGATGAGGATCGGCGACCCCATGGATCCCGACACTCACGTCGGCGCCCTCATTTCCCGAGAGCACATGGACAAGGTGCTGGGCTACATCGAAGCCGGTAAGAGGGCCGGGGCCAAGGTGCTGATCGGCGGTGGGCGCCCGGATGATCCAGAGCTACAAAAGGGTTACTTCGTCGAGCCGACGGTATTCGATGGCTGTAGCGACGAGATGGAGATTGTGCGCGAGGAGATCTTCGGGCCGGTGATGGCGATCTTGACGTTCTTCGACGAAGACGAAGTGATTGCCCGGGCCAACGACACCGACTACGGACTCGCCGCCGGCGTCTTCACTCGCGACATCACGAGAGCCCATCGCGTCGTCGCCAAACTCGAGGCCGGCACCACCTGGATCAACAATTACAACATCACTCCGATCGAGATGCCCTTCGGGGGATACAAGCAATCGGGAATCGGACGCGAGAACAGCCTCACCACCATCGGCCACTACACGCAAGTGAAGAGCGTCTACGTGGAGATGGGCGACGTCGCGGCTCCGTACTAACTCGACATCTAATCCAAGGAGACAACGTGGATGACAAGTTCTTGGCGGATCGCACCGCCATGGTCACCGGTGGCGCCTCTGGTATGGGGTTGGCGATCGCCACGGCACTGGCCTCGGCCGGGGCCCGGCTGGCAATCGGCTCCCTCCTCGCCGGCGGGATGCGGGCGGACGGGGAGCTGTCCTACCTCCCGGGACAGGAACAGATGGACCAAGCACTCTCCCAGTTGGGTCCAGAAGCCCTGGGAATGAATCTCGATGTCACCTCCGACGAGTCGGTCGACAGCTTCCACCGTGCCACTGTCGAGGCCTTGGGCCCGGTCGACATATTGGTGAACGCCGCCGGCATCACTGCCGAGCAGACCATCGTCGGGCATGACGACGCCCTCTGGAACAAGGTCATCGACGTGAACCTCAACGGAACCTATCGCGCGATCAAACGGGTGTTGCCCTCGATGATCGAACGCAAGTGGGGAAGGATCGTGAACCTCGCCTCGACGGCGGCCTCGGTGGGAGCGGCGACGTCCGGCGCCTACTGCGCCTCGAAGGCAGGAGTGGTCGGTCTGACCCGGGCGGTGGCGTTGGAGGGAGCGCCCTATGGCGTTACCTGCAACTCCATCAGCCCCACCTGGGTCGATACCTCTTTCGGCCGGGCCTGGATGACAGATATCGCCGAGCACGAGCAGCGCACCGGCGATGACTATGTGGCCGATGTCGAGAAATCCAACCCCCAGGGCAGGTTGATCTCCCCGACCGAGATCGGGGCCCTCGCCCTTTTCCTCTGCAGCGACGGGGCCAAGGGGATCACGATGGAAGACCTCCGGGTCTCCGCCGGCAGCCTCTGGTAAATCACCAATATCGCGACCCAGGGTCGCAGTCGTTGCTGGGCAACGGTTACAGCCCACAGACGAGATCAGCTGAGCTGATCCCTGAGCTTGCTCAACCGTTGGTCCCAGCTGGCGCCGACCTCGGCAACCCATAGGGACACTTCGCCCAGCCGCTCGGTTCGCAGGGAATAACGGATCTCGCGGCCCGAGGCGTTGCGGTCGACCAGCCCTGCCTCATCGAGGGCGGCGAGGTGCTTCGTGATCGCCTGCCGGCTGATCGGGAACTGCCGGGAGAGCTGGGTGGCGGTGGCAGGACCGTCGGCGAGGCTGCGGATCAATTCCCGGCGAGTCGGGTCGGAAAGGGCGGAGAAGACGTCCATCAGCTCAACACCGGGGGAATGATCACGATTTCGTAGGGAATGAGTTCCTCGCTGACACTGAGCAGCGAGCCAGCGCCGTCGGCTTCGATGTTGAGCACCACCTGGGTGGGCTCGCCCTCGGCGGTTCGCCAGGTCCAGGTGATTGAGTGGCCGGGAACGATTTCCTCGACTGTGCCGAACACAGGCGGATTTCCCTCGACGATCAACGAGACGGAGCCGCCCGAGCGAGCTTCGATCGACATCTCCCCTCCCATCCACATCGATGCCATCTCTCCGCGGACTAGGTGTTCCCACAGCTCATTCGGAGCGCGATCCAGATGCAGCGATCGCTCCACTTTGGGGAGCGGGTTCATGTGCAACTCATTGGTTGCGTGTGGTGTAGGCTGATATGCAACCATTGGGTTGCACAGGAGGATAGCGCATGTTGATACCGACGGTCATCGAGCAGACCCCGAGAGGGGAGCGCGCCTACGACATTTACTCGCAGCTGCTCGGTCAGCGCATCGTCTTCTTCGGTAGGCAGTTGGACGCGGAGGTGGCCAATCTCATCGTCGCCCAGCTTCTCTATCTAGAAGCCGAGGACCCGGACAAAGACGTCCATCTCTACATCAACTCACCCGGGGGAGAGGGGTCGGCGATGATGGCGATCTACGACACCATCCAGAGTCTCCGCCCCGAGGTCGCCACAACGTGCATCGGTCTCGCCGCCTCCGCGGCGGCCGTGATTCTGGCCGCCGGTGCGCCAGGAAAACGGATGGTCTTGCCTCACGCACGAGTTCTCATCCACCAGCCGCACGTGGTGGGGGGGATCGAGGGGCAGGCGAGCGATATCGAGATTCACGCCCGTGAGATCGTCCGTCACCGCCAGACGATGGTGAAGATCCTTTCCGAGCATTCAGGACAGCCGATCGAGAGAGTCGAGAAGGACACCGATCGCGACCACTGGATGAGCGCCGACGAGGCCGTGGCCTACGGTTTGGCCGACGGAATCCTTTCTCCCAGCCGAATCCCCGCCGGGCTCGGCCTCACCCGGTCCGAACCTTCCGCGGGGTGATCCGGATCGGGACGTTGTAAACGCTGTCGAACCACTCCCAGCTCCATCGGGATTTTTCCATCCGTCGCTGGTAACGCTTGACGTACTGAAGGTGTTGGCTGGGAAGTCCCAAACCGGGCTCGATGACCGCCGTTCCTTCGATACTGAGGATGTTGCCTCCGGTCCCGTTGTCGTTGACGTGGGCCGAGACCAACGAATTCCCGGCGAGATTTTTGGTGCGACTGCCTTCCTGCGACCAGACCAGGAGATTGGAGCCATCGATCACGAACCAGACCGGCAATGTCTGAGGCTGCCCATTGGGACGGACGGTGGTCAACCACAGAATCAACTCCTGATCGAGCCTTCCCCGGTGGCTGGCCTTGAGTACGTCCATCAGCTACTTCTTCTTTTTCGCCGGTTTGGGCGGGAGAGTTCGGACATAGGCGAGGGACTGCTCAACCCAATAGTCGGCCGACTCGGGGCTGGCGTGCCAATCCAGCGGCAAAACCATATAGCCCTTCATGGATCGGCCTTCCATCGGCTCGAACGGTCCGGCCCCCTCGATCGCCGAGAGCTCCTCTGCCTTAGGCCCGGACAGCTTGACGGCGACACGGTCGCCGAACAGGCACAAGAACATGTTTCCATTCACGAAGCCGGCCATCTGGCCAAACATCGGACGTTGGGTGACATCGGGGGCCTCGGGCAGGAGCCTCTGGAACAATTCCGTGGCCGCAGTGCTTGGCTTAGGCATCTTCACATGGTCCCCTGACGTCGCCTGATCTCGCTGATGATGGCGGGCAGCACTTCATGCAGATCTCCGATCACGGCGTAGTCGGCCTTGGTGACCATCGGAGCTTCGGGATCGGTGTTGATCGCCAGTACGTTCTTGGCCGCCATCATCCCCACCCAATGTTGAATGGCGCCCGAGATCCCGCAGGCGACATAGAGGTGGGGTGCCACCCGGGTGCCGGTCTGTCCCACCTGATCTCGATGCGATCGCCACCCATTGTTCGTCACCACCCGCGAGCACCCCACAGCTCCCCCGAGGAGGCCGGCGAGTTCCTCGAGCGCGGCGAAACCTTCCGCCGAGCCGACCCCGCGTCCGCCGCTCACGATCACCGGTGCCGTCGTGAGGCTGATCCCCTCGTCGACAGTCACCCGCTCGCGGACCCGGGTTCTGCCCAACTCCTCGGCCAACTCGGGTTCGAATATCTCCGGGGTCGCCGCTTTCGATTCTTCCCAGGCGGGCTGGGAATGCGGCGCCACCGTCAGAAGCTTGAGGAAAGCGGAGAGGGTGGCCTCTTCGATCAGACTCCCTCCCCAACGCACCCTGGTGAGGTGCCAGTCGTCGCCCTCGGCAGAAACGGTGAGAACGTTGGTGGCGAGCGGCAGGTCGAGCAGCGCCGCCAGATGGGCCATCACCTCGTTGTTGCGCTCGGTTCCGGCGGCGATCACTGCCGAGGGCATCCCCTGTCCGACCAGTTGGGCGAGGCTCTCGGCAATGGCTTCCGGGGCGTAGTCAGAGAGAATCGGGTGCTCGATCTGCCAGGCTTTCTCGACTCCGCCGATCTTGGTCGGCCCGACCGAAGCCACCTCGACTGGGCCGAGCGACGCCGCCAGCGATACCGCCTGGCGGTCGAGCTCATCGGATTCGCCGGCAAAAATCAGGATGCTCGTCACAGGAGGCCGAGCTCCTCGAAGAGGTCGACCACCGCCGGTGCGGCATCGGCTCCCCGCCCCAGCACCCTGGTGGCGGTTTGTTGCTCAACCGGAGTAGCCAATGACACCATGGTCAACCCCCCGGCCTGGTGTTGATAATCGACTGTCCTGACGTTTGCTTTCTTGGCCCGGAGGCGGCCCGGCAGGGTGGGGTAGCGGGGAAGGTTGATCCCTTCTTTGACCGCGACGATTGCCGGAATCGGCAGCCGATAGATCTCGAACCCTCCGTCGATCTCCCTTCGCGCCTCAATGGTTTGATTCTCAACTTTGAGCCCCTTGATCCCGTTGATGATGGGACGGCCGAGGGCGTGGGCAATGCGAACCCCCACCTGATATCCACCGGCATCGGCCGACTCGTTTCCGACCAGGATCAAGTCGAACGGACCGTTTCCACCCTCGAGGTCACTGATGCGATCGCTCAAGGCGGTGGCGGTCGCCTGCGGGTCGATGTCGATTTCGTGGGCCGCGATCAGATCCGCTTCATCGGCCCCGACCGAGATCGCGTAGCGAAGCTGCTCCTCGGCCTCGGCATTTCCCAGGGTGAGGACGGTGACGGTTCCCCCGTGTAGTTCTTTGAGACGGATGGCTTCCTCGACCGCGCATTCTTCGTGCGGACTGACAGTGAAAGACAGATGGCGAGCGTCGATCGATCGCGAATCGGGGGTGAGGCTGATGCGCGCCCCGGGGGCGGGGACCCGCTTGACGCAAACCAGGATCTTCACCAGAGCAACGGTATCGGCTTCCGCTAGGGGGCGCGTTTGGCTACAAAGACGCCACTCTCGTCCATGAGGACGTCCCAGGACTCTTCGGCGACCACTCTCTCGAACTCGCTCGCCGAGTCGCCGAGCACGGTTTTGTCGATCACCAGCCACTCGATGATGGCGGGGTCAGGAGGCTGCTCGGTTCCCGTTCCCCAGTGCAGCGCCCGCCAGGGGTTGGGCCAGGTATAGATCACCCTCCGGTGGGTGAGGTGTGGAGCCAGGTTGTAGGTGGCGGTAACGCTGGCCGTCGCTTCGGGCATGGCCACCGCCGCCTCCAGCAATGGGCGCCGGTCGTTCCCGTAGATCGGCCAGATCCCGCGGTCGTATTCAACCCCGAACGGAAGAGTCCCCCAGGCCGCGGCTGTGGCCAATGACATGGCGGCCACGGCTCCCAGGGCGAATCTCTGAGCCTCCGCTCGCCGGAGTCGGGCAACGCCCTCGACCATCGCCAGCGAGACCGCCGCCAGAGGCATCGCCGCGTAGTGAACACGAAGATTCTGGGTCCAATCGACCACCGTGAGCAGATTGGCCAGCACCTGGGGAAGGGAAATCAGCAACGTGAGGGGAGACAGCAGCGACACGAAAGCAAAAGGAGCCAGGAGATCACGGACGTAGCCGAAGAAGTCGTGCTGGGCGAGTGTGCCTCCGACTGCTCTCGGATCTGTGAGAGCGGTCCGAGCGACATCAACCGGGCTGGCGCCGAGATCGCCATAGAAATTCTCATAGAACACCACCCCATCCGAGAAGGCGGGGATGAGAAGTCGGGTGACGAGAATGAAATAGGCGAGCGAAGTGAAGATGGTTATCCAGCCGGGCCGTCGAAAGCCGCGGATTACGAGCACAACCCCGACCATCAGGATCGCCAGGGCGACGTCCTCCTTCCAGGTGATCGCCAAGGCCATCCAGATCCCGAATGCCCGCCACCGCTGATCGCGCGCCGCGACATAACCGGCCATGAACGGCGCCATCGCCACCACTTCCGGATGGAAGGTTTCTCGTACCTGCCAGCTGTTGGTGAAGTGGAGAAGAAAGGCCACCGCCAGCAGGAGCGCCCACCAGGCATTCCCGAGCAGCTTCCGCCCGTATGTAAAGAGCACCCAGCCGCCGCAGCAGATGGAAATCAACATCACGATGTTGAGAAAATTCGGTCCCGCCCCCAGCCAGTAAAAGGGGACCAGCAGGAAAAAGGCGAATGACCCGTGGTGACCGAATACTTCGAGACCTCGCACGGTGATGAAGCCCTCGCCCCGTGACAGGAGCCAGATCGCCTGGTCGAATATCCCGAGGTCGTAGTCGAAGGTCCAGAAATTGTTGTGTAGGGCGAGAACGTCTCTCGTCATGACGAGGAAGAAGAGGCCCAAGGCGACCCAGATAAAGAGATCGGGCCAGTCGACCTTCGGTTCGGAGTAGGCCGGCTCGTTCCGGGCGGCGGTCGGTGGCGATTCTGGCATTTGTGTCGTTACCGCAGACGCGACCTTGGCGTGCTTCATCAGCTTTCAATTCTCGGCCTTGAGTCGGCGATTCCGGACCAATTTCGCCGTGGATTCCGTATGGTTGAAGGATGGAGCTGACGAGCACCTCTATATCGCCAGGAAAGCCCATTCCGGCCGAATTCGCCTTCGCCGAGCCCGACCCGGAGTCGCACATTCGATTCGCCGCCAACCGCAATCCCCACCTCCGCTGGAGCGGGGCGCCGGTTGCGACGAGGTCGTTCGCGGTAGTCGCCGTGGACCCCGACGTCCCGAGTGTGGGCACCGATGTCAACCAGGAAGGACGCACCGTTTCGCCCCAACTGCCCCGTGTGAACTTCTACCACTGGCTGCTGGTCGACCTGCCGCCATCGATGAGCGAGATCGAGGCGGGGGCCCACTCGAACGGGGTGACCGCTAGGGGCAAATCGGGTCCGGATGCGCCCGGTGGCGGACGACACGGACTCAACTCGTACACCGGTTGGTTTGCCGGGGATGCGGAGATGGAAGGCGACTACTTCGGCTACGACGGCCCCTGCCCTCCCTGGAACGACGAGCGGCTCCACCACTACACGTTCACGGTCTACGCCTTGGATACCGAGCGCGCTCCAGTCGAAGGCTCATTCGATGCCGATGAGTTGATGGAGGCTATGGAGGGGCACGTCCTCGACCAGGCCAGCGTGATGGGCACCTACGCCCTCAACCCGACCGTGCGAGGCGAGCAGGATCTTTAGCCAGTCGAAATTTGGTTGCATACGCCCGCTTCCTGGCAAATTTGGTTCCGGCGACCGGTACTCGTTCGCCACCCACCAAATTTCGCTAGAACCGATCGCCAGCTACCAAATTTCAGGTCGCGCATCGGGGTGGTGAGGCTATGGATCCGCCTAGATTTTCATCCGCTTGTCATCGGGGTCGAAGAGGGGAGTCGAACCGGCAACCGCCACTTTGACCGGATACAGCTCGTCCATGTACATGACAGCCAATTCGGTATCGACGATGGCGTGTTCGGGCGGCAAATACGACAGCAGGAGATACTTGCCCACCGAGGGCCCGGCTCCGGCCGAAGTGACGTAGGAGGGCCGCCCCTTCTCGTCGACGATTCTCTCTCCCGAGAGGGTCGTGATCGGTTCGCGCCCCGTCATGTAGCGCTTGAGGCCATCTCGCTTCGACATGTGATCTTCCACCGTCAGCGTGCACAACGTGGCCGCCATCGGGGCTTGGCGAGCCTTGAGATACGCCTCCTTGCCGATGAAGTCGGCCGCCTTGACCTTGGATCGGGCCAGGCCCGCCTCGACGGGGTTGAATTCGCTTTCCAGCTCCGCCCCCATCAATCGGTACCCCTTCTCGAGACGCCCGGTGGTCCCGTAAACGCCCGCTCCGACCGGGACTACCCCGAGATCCTGGCCGGCTTCCCAGAGCCGATCCCACATCGGCAGGCCCTGCTCGGCGGGCACGTAGATCTCCCACCCGAGGTCGCCCACATATGAGATGCGAAAGAGTCGGGCGTTGATCGAGCCGAAGTCGACCGCCTCGGTCGAGCCGTAAGGGAAAGCCTCGTTGGAGAGGTCGTGATCGGTCAACGACTGCACCAAGTCGCGGGCCCGCGGTCCCCACACGCCGATTGTCACGAGCGCCGAGGTGAGATCGGCCATCTGGACCGAGCCATCGGAAGGAAGATGCCGCCGGAACCAGTGCTTGTCGCGAGGACCATCGAAGGCGCCGGTGATCACGCGGAAGTGCTCGTCGGCCAGGCGGAGGATGGTCAAGTCGGCCTTGAATCCGCCCGACTCGGTCAAGAGCGGCGTATAGACCGAGCGGCCGATCTGGACGTCGACGTTGTTCAGCGCCATGTGCTGGAGATAGGCAAGGGTGCCGGGACCCGTGAAGTCGAAGATCACAAACGGGGAGAGGTCGACCATCCCCACCCGCTCCCGCATCGCCAGGTGCTCGGCGTTTTGGATCGGAGACCACCAGCGGCGATCCCATTCATGGGGCCGATCCTCCACCGAGAACTCGTCCACCAGGCCGGCATTGGACTCATACCAGTGGGGTCGCTCCCACCCACCGGCTTCGAAGTAGGTGGCACCAAGAGCCTGGGTGCGGGCGTGGAAGGGGGCGACTCGCTTGTTGCGCTCGGTTGCCCATTGCTCTCGAGGGTGGACGATCCCGTAGGTTTTGTTGAAGTGCTCCGAGCACCGGGCACGAACGTGATGCTCGGTCCGGGCATAGGGGTAGAAGCGGGCGATATCGGAGGCGTGAGGATCGAGTTCGGGGTAGCCGTGGGTCATCCACTCGGCTACGGCTCGACCGGTGCCCGGCCCTTCCTTGATCCAAATCGCCGCCGCCGACCACAGGTTCTCGACCTCAACCGTCTCTCCGATCAAGGGCATCGCGTCGGGAGTGAGAGATAGAAGTCCGTTGATGGCGTACTTGATCTCGGCGGTAGAAAGAATCTCCGGCATCAACTCGAGTGCGTCTTCCATCTGCTCGTCGAAGTCGGCGTCGGTGAAGGGAAGTTCGGTCGGCGATAGTCGGGCCGCCGCCAGCGAGGGGATCTCGTCGGGATGATGAAAGATTGGACGGTGGGCATATGAGCCCACCTCCATCGAGCCTCCGGTCTGCCGTTCATACATGTAGACATCCATGTCGCGCACGATCGGAAACGCCAGTTCCTTACCGGAGTCCTGGAGAATCGGAATGGGACCCACGTCGATCATCTGATGGACTGCCGGTGTTAGGGGAATGCTGGCCCCGGCCATGCGTGCAATACGCGGGCTCCAGACGCCGCAGGCAATAACCACGTAGTCAGACTCGATCCGACCCCGATCGGTGAGGACGGCCTTTATCCGGCCTCGCTCGGTCTCGAGACCCAGAACTTCGACATTGGCGATGGTTTGGAGGGCTCCGAGCGCCTGCGCGCTTTCGCGAAAGATGGTCCCGGCTCGTAACGAGTCGACGGCTGACACGGTGGGGAAGTAGGCGCCGCCAAGAAGGATCTCCTCGTTGATAAAAGGGACGAGTTCTTTGATCTCGCTGGGGCTGACCAGATGAGCTTCTATGTCCCAGTTCTTGGCTGATCCCATCCGCCGCCGCAGTTCCTCCATGCGTTCGGGCGTGCGTGCCACTTCCAGTCCGCCGCAGGTGACATTTACTCCCATAGCCTCGTATTGCCGTTGGCTGTCGAGGGTCAACATCGCCATCTCTTTGTTGTGGTCCACCGGGAAGATGAAGTTGGAGGCATGGCCCGTCGACCCGCCCGGATTGGGTAGCGGTCCCTTGTCGATCTGGACCATGTCACGCCAACCCAGTTCGGCGAGATGTCCGACTACGGAGTTACCGACAATTCCGGCCCCGATGACGACGACCCGGGCACTGGTGGGCAGATCACTCATTTCACAACCTCTCGCTCACAGGGCGAGAATGTAACCCTGACATGGAACGCCGTCATCTGCCGTCCGTCGATCAATTCGTTGCCGAACTAGGGGAATGGCCTCTCCCTCGCAAAGCCGTGGTCGACGTGGCCCGCACGGCGCTCGACCGCGCCCGGCAGGGTGATGAGCAAGATTTCGCCGCCGCCGCTCGGATCCGATTGGAAGGGATGGTTCTCGATCGGCTCGGCCCGGTGATCAACGCCACCGGCGTTCTCCTCCACACGAACCTTGGTCGAGCCCCGCTCGCCCCGGAGGCGGCGGAAGCGGCCATGGCGGCAGCCATCGGATATAGCAACCTCGAGCTTGACCTGCGATCCGGAGAGCGGGGACGTCGCTCGGGGTATCTCCTCGACCTGCTGGCCTCATTGACCGGTGCGGAGTCGGCCTTGGTGGTCAACAACAATGCCGGCGCTCTGGTGCTGGTGCTGGCCGCCCTGGCTTCGGGCCGGGAGGTGATCATTTCGCGGGGCGAGCTGATCGAGATCGGGGGCAGCTATCGGTTGCCCGAAGTCATCGCCGCCGGGGGAGCGATCCTGCGAGAGGTTGGCACCACCAACCGGACGCGGATCTCTGATTATCTGTCGGCCATCGCCGAGTCGACGGGCTGTCTTCTCAAGGTCCACCCCTCCAATTACCGGATCACGGGCTTCGCCGAGGAGGTCACCGTTCGAGAGCTAGGGGCCCTCAGCCGCGAGCACGATCTGCCGCTGGTCTTCGATTCTGGATCAGGACTGCTGGATGAAACCACTCCGTGGCTGGGTGGTCCGCCCCCGGTCTGGCTGGGCGTCGAGCCGGGAGTCAGGCAATCAATCCGGGCCGGGGCCGACCTGGTGCTGTTCTCGGGTGACAAACTCATTGGCGGTCCCCAGGCGGGTGTGATCGTGGGACGTTCCAAATTGCTCGATCGAGTCCGCCGCCATCCAATGGCTCGGGCGTTGCGAATCGATGGCCCCACAGCCGCCGCCCTCACGGCCACCATCGAGCTGTATGCCGATGGGCGCGGAATCGAGATTCCAATCTGGAAGATGGCTTCGACCGGATATCGGGATCTGGAGCTGAGGCTGGAGCGCCTCCGAGTTGAGGCGGGAGTGCGTGCCTCGATCGAAGAATCCGCATCGGTGCTGGGAGCGGGCTCGGCTCCGGGATCGGCTATCCCCTCACCCGTTTTGATCATCGAAGGCGATGTGGCCCGGATTTTTCGATCGCTTCTGCTGGGCTCTCCGGCGGTGCTCGCCCGCCGCGAGGCGGGCCGCCTCATCCTCGACCTGAGGGCCGTTCCCGAAAATGATGATCCCGTCCTCGCCCAGGCGCTCGGGGTGGCGTGCCAGTAGTCGCCACCGCCGGACATGTCGATCACGGCAAGTCGGCTCTCATCCAGGCGCTCACCGGTCGAGATCCCGATCGCCTTGAGGAGGAGAAGCGGCGAGGGCTCACCATCGACCTCGGGTTCGCCTGGCTCGATCTTCCCAGCGGGCGCCGGATCTCCTTCGTCGATGTTCCGGGCCATCGGCGCTTCATCGGCAACATGCTCACCGGAGTCGGTTCCCTCAATGCGGTCATGTTCGTCGTGGCAGCCAACGAAGGTTGGATGCCGCAGTCTGAAGAGCATCTGGCCATCCTCGATCTCCTCGGCGTTAGCGAAGGGGTAGTGGCGCTGACCAAGGCAGACCTAGTCGATCCCGCAACCACCCTCGACTTGGTCGAACAGGTTCGAGTCAAGCTTCTAGGCACCACCCTCGAGGCCCTGCCCATCGTTCCAGTATCTGCGCTGTCCTACCGCGGCCTGGGCGAGTTGACGCAGGCGTTGGAGGAAATACCCCCCGGCTCGCCCTCCCGGGGGCGGCCCCGCCTCTGGGTCGACCGCGCTTTCACGGTGGTCGGTGCCGGCACCGTTGTCACCGGGACGTTGGTGGGCGGGGGTCTCGCCGTTGGTGACTCGATCAGCATTTGGCCGAGCGGCGAGACGGCTCGGATACGGGGGCTTGAAACCAACGATCGCACGGTTGATTCGGTGCCGCCCGAGAGCCGGGTAGCGGCCAATCTCCAGGGCGCGGGTGAGATCGGGCGAGGATCGCTACTTGCTGCCCCGGGTACGTTGACTCCCGCTCGGAGGTGGTTGGTCGACCTCCGCCCTACCCGCTATGAATCGGAGCTGATCGAGCGCGGCTCCTTTCTCCTCTATCTGGGGACCCTCGCCATCTCCGCCCGCGTGCGGTTGCTCGCCGATGGCTTGGGGATTGTCGAGGTTGAGCAGGCAGCGCCGGTCGAGGCCGGTGACCGGTTCATTTTGCGAGAGACGGGCCGCCAGCGAGTCACGGCTGGGGGAGTGGTGATGATGCCTTCTCCCCCGATGAGGGCTGGGCTCGTCGAGCTCGGACAAAGGCTTCGCCACGTCCTGCCGCTCGGGCCGGATGAGGTTGCGGGGGAAATGCTCTCTCTTCTCGGCCGCGTCGATTCCACCTCCCTCACCAACTGGTCGGGCGGCAGCACCGTCGGGCTGAGAGCGGACGGACTGGCCATCTCGGACGAAGAGTTCGAGCGACTGGCGGGGAAGGCGGTTGAATTGGTCGAGTCCCATCACCGAGACCACCCTCTCGAAGCCGGGCTTGGACTCGGCGCGCTGGCCAACTCCCTCTCGATCGGGGACGAATGGGCCAGATTGCTGGTCGAGCGGACCACTCTGCTTCAACTGCAGGGCTCGGTCGTCTCCCGGGTGGGCATCGAACAGGCACAGGTCGTGGCGGATCCCCGCTGGCCGGCGATCAGGGCGAAACTCCGAACCCTCACGCCACCCTCGATCGCGGAAGCAGGCCTTCCCCCCGATCTACTGCGGGCACTGAGTCGCAGCGGAGAGGTGATTCGAGTATCTGACGATTTTGTCTACTTGCCCGAGACGATGACCGAAGTCATCGCCGTCATTCGGTCATTCGAGACGCCGTTCACGGTCAGCGAGTTTCGGGCCCGAGCTGGCGTCAGTCGCAAGTACGCCGTTCCGCTGCTCGAGTATGCCGACCGGGAGGGCATCACTCTCCGACAGGGTGACCTCCGGACAGCGCGCCGCTAGCAAGTAGCCTCAACGCCGGAGGTGTCCGAGCGCCTGGTGGGCTCCTCGGTCTTCAAAACCGATGAGGGGCCTCAGGGTCCCTGGCGGGTTCGATTCCCGTCCGCCTCCGCTAAACCTAATGCTTGGTCATGCGGATATCGCATGTTTTTGCATTCAGAATGGAGAGGAGACTCTGATGGGATCGATGCTCGTTCAAATGACCCATGGCCCGGACAACCCGACTCCGACCGCGGTGGGATGCCTCGTTGCCCTGGCGGCTTGTGACGAGGGCCATCAGGTGACGCTGTTCTTCGTCGGTGAGTCGGTTCATTTCATGAAGGACCAGGTCATGAACTCGACCGAGACCCCCGGCCTCGGCTCCCTTTCCGAAAATGTCCTCGACCTGGTTGCCAAAGGGGTTCCTATCCTTGTCTCCCGGGCGTCGTCTTCTACCCGGGGTGTGACCGAGGGCGATCTCGGGTCAAAGCAGGCCAGATTTGCTACGCCCAAGGAGTTAGTGGAGCAGGCGTTCTCGGCTGATCGGGTGATTACCTACTGACGAAAGAGATTCCGGGCTCGCCTGCCGCCAGCCCCCCGACGATCGCAGCGCTCAGGCACCCGGCCGCCAGCAGGTCAGTAACCAGGTCTTCGGTGCGCTCCGGGGCGACGGCAATGAGTAGGCCGCCCGAGGTCTGAGCGTCGGCCAGGACCTTGAACAGGTTCTGAGCGGGAGTTTCCCCGGAGACAAAGGGCCGGACCGACTCGAGGTTTCGCCGGCTCCCTCCGGAATAGTGACCGGCGGCGACCAGGTCGATGACTCCGGGAAGGACCGGCACCGCTTCCGGATCGATAACCGCCGCGACTTTGGAGGCCTGGAGCACTTCGCGGAGATGACCGAGTAGGCCGAAGCCGGTGATGTCGGTGGCGGCGTGGGCTTGGTGTTCGATCATCGGCTGCACTGCCCGATCGTTGAGGGTGGTCATCAGGTCGATCGCTTTCCTCGCCAGATCGGGTGGGCAGGAGTCCGCCTTCAAGGCGGTGGTAACGATCCCGGTTCCGAGTGCTTTGGTTAATACCAGCTGGTCGCCCGGTCGTCCGCCGGCGTTGGTGATGGGATCGGAAACGGTGCCGCTGACAGAGAATCCGTATTTCGGCTCGGCGTCGTCGATCGAATGACCGCCGATGATGGTGGCTCCGGCCGCGGCCATCATGTCCGCTCCTCCACGCACGACGTCGGCCAGAAGCTCGAAGGAAAGACCGTCGCGTGGCCAGGCCACCAACTGCAACGCGGTAAGAGGCCGACCCCCCATCGCATAGATATCGGACAGGGCGTTGGCGGCCGCGATCTGGCCCCACTCATAGGCGTCGTCCACGATCGGGGTGAAGAAATCGACCGACTGCAGGAGAAGATCTCCTGAGGGGAGCCGCCATACCCCGGCATCATCGGAAGTAGCGAGACCCACCACGAGGTCGGGCGCATCCAGAGCGGGATGCGATCGCAGGGGCCCGATGATCGAGGAGAGCTCGTCGGCGGAGAGCTTGCAACCACATCCAGCCCCGTGCGAAAAAGCGGTCAACCGAGCCTGCGCCACGATGGTGACGCTAATGGGGTCCGGCTAGTGTTCCACGGTGTAGCACTGTCCCATATCGTGGAACACGGAGATGGCTGAAGCAGAACTCGATCTCAATTCCCTGGCCGATGACGACCTCGTCCACCAGATGCACGACGACCTCTACGACGGTCTCGCCCCCGAAATCGTTGAGGGCACCAACATTCTCCTGGGTCGCGGCTGGGATGCCCAGCGGGTCCTCAACGAGGCCCTGGTCGAGGGGATGCGCATCGTCGGCATCGACTTCAGGGACGGAATCCTTTTCGTCCCCGAGGTGCTACTGGCGGCTAACGCGATGAAGGCCGGGATGGAAGTCCTCCGCCCCTTGCTGGCCGAAACGGGCGCCCAGACCATCGGCAAAGTGGTGATCGGGACCGTCAAAGGCGATATCCACGACATCGGCAAAAATCTGGTGGCGATGATGCTCGAAGGAGCCGGCTTCGAGGTGATCAACCTCGGCATCAATACCGACGCCGAACGATTCATTGCCGCCCTTGAGGAGCACAAGCCCGACATTTTGGGGATGTCGGCGCTGCTCACGACCACCATGCCCTATATGAAGGTGGTGATCGACAGCCTGAAAGAGAAAGGGATCCGCGACGATTACATCGTGCTGGTTGGAGGTGCTCCCCTCAACGAGGAGTTTGGCAAAGCGGTGGGTGCCGACGCCTACTGCCGCGACGCGGCGGTAGCGGCCGAGACCGCCGAGGCTCTGGTCTTGGCCCGCCGGATGACTGCCGGTGAGGATCCATGAAACGGGTTCTGATCATCGCCTGCGGCGCTCTCGCTCGCGAGCTCGGCGATGTGCTGAAAGGAGCTCGGTTGGATTGGGTAGACATCGAATGCCTCCCCGCGGTGTTGCACAACACCCCGCAACTGATCACCGATGCGGTTCGGGAGCGCATCGATCGCGCCAGCGGGCGTTACGAACAGATCTTTGTCGGCTATGCCGACTGCGGGACCGGAGGCACCCTCGACCGCTTGCTCGATGAACGCGGGATCGAGCGTCTTCCCGGTGCGCATTGCTACGAGTTCTTTGCTGGAGCGGATCGCTTCGCCCACCTTCACGAAGAGGACCCTGGCACCTTCTACCTCACCGACTTCCTCGTGAAGCATTTCGATCGCCTGGTCTGGCAGGGGCTCGGCCTCGACCGTTGGCCGGAGCTTCGTGACGACTATTTCGGCAACTACCGGCGCCTGATCTATCTCTCGCAAGTTGTCTCAGACGAGCTGGTGAGTAGGGCCCGAGCGGCGGCCCAACGGCTCGGGCTCGCTTTCGAGCACCACCACGTCGGCTATGGAGACTTCGAGCCGGCGATCGCCACGGCAGCCGGTGCGCGATTATGAGCGCCGAGCTGACTGTCATCCGTTGGCGCGACATACCCGCTCAGGTGGTGGTCAAGCGAGGTCGGGAGAGCGCCCGCCGCGAGCTCTCACCCCGCTTTCAGGTCGCCATCGATCGTGCGGCCATGTACGCCGGCCTCTTCGGCACCGATGAGTACCTCAACGAGTGGGCGCGCGATTCCCGATCCTGCGGCGACGATCTCGAAGCGGAAGCAGAGGCGGAGGCCAAGAGGTTGGAAGCCGAGTTCTCACCCGAAGTCCTGAACGACATCGCCGGCAAGGGAGGAGTGAAATGACAGAGACCGTCCTTTCCTCCCCTACTCGTGAGGTCGTGATTGGCTTCGACCGCCCCTTCGTGATGATCGGCGAGAGAATCAACCCCACCGGCCGCAAGCTCCTGGCCGAAGAGATGCGAAACGGCGATTTCTCTCGCATCGAAGCGGACGCTCTCGCCCAGGTTGCGGCAGGAGCACCGATGCTCGACGTCAATGCCGGAATTCCGCTCGCCGATGAGCCGGCCTTGCTTGCCAAAGCTATCCAGCTCGTGCAGTCGCTGACCGACGTGCCTCTCTCGATCGATTCTTCGATCGTCGAAGCATTAAGGGCCGGATTGGAGGTGTACCAGGGCAAGGCCCTGGTCAACTCGGTGACGGGTGAGGAAGAACGGCTCGAGCAGGTTCTGCCCCTGGTGGCCAAGTACGGGGCGGCGGTGGTGGCGATCAGCAATGACGAAACGGGGATTTCGGAGGATCCCGACGTTCGCTTCGAAGTGGCCAAGAAGATCGTGAACCGTGCCGCCGACTACGGGATCGGGAAAGAGGACATCGTTGTCGATCCGCTGGTGATGCCGATCGGCGCCATGGGCACTGCGGGTCAGCAAGTTTTTCGCCTAATCGGTCGGCTTCGCAACGAGCTTGGCGTCAATACGACCTGTGGAGCCTCCAACATCAGCTTCGGGTTGCCCCATCGCGCCGGGATCAACGCCGCCTTCTTGACGATGGCGATCGGCGCCGGCATGACGTCGGCGATCACTAATCCACTGGAAGCCCCCATCCGGGAAGCGGTGATGGCCGCGGACGTGCTGGCCGGGCACGACCTTCATTGCGCCCGTTGGATCCGGTCCCATCGACAGCCCGTTGAGGAGGAGAGTCCTCGTCGGCGAGGTAATCGGCGGCGCGGGTCGTAACGACTGACCAAGCAGTGACCGTCTCGCACCAAGTTGTGTTCACCCCGTCGGGCCGTCGGGGGACCTTTGCCGCCGGGATCACAGTCCTCGACGCGGCTCGCGCCTTGGGGGTCGATCTCGATTCGGTCTGCGGCGGGCGAGGCATATGTGGCCGCTGTCAAGTAAGAGTGGGAAGCAGGCCAGGAATCGAAGGGAGAGCCGATCGGCTTTCTGCTCCCGCCGAAACCGAGGCGCAGTACCACGGTCGCCGGCCACTCTTGGCGGGCTATCGACTTGGATGCGCCGCCACGATCACAGGCGACGTCGTCATCGATGTCCCGGAGGAGAGCCAGGTCCACCGCCAGGTGGTTCGCAAGAGAGCCGAGGTGGACTCACTCCCGGTCGATCCGGTTGTTCGGCTCCACTACGTCGAAGTAGATGAACCCGATCTGGCCAGTCCGACCGGCGACGCCGAGCGGCTTTTGGCAGCGCTTGCAGCCGAGTGGGGTCTCGTCGGTCTCGAATTCGAGCCAGAGGTCCTGCCGCACCTGCAGGAGGTACTGCGACAAGGCGAGTGGAAAGTCACCGCCGGGGTGCGAGAAGGCTCCAGGATCATGGGGATATGGCCCGGCTTCCGTGATCTCGCTCTCGGGGTCGCATTCGACGTCGGATCGACCACGATCGCCGGCCACCTCTGCGATCTTTTTACCGGGGCGGTGCTGGCCTCGGTCGGGCGGATGAATCCCCAGATCCGCTTTGGAGAAGATCTCATGAGTCGCGTCTCCTACATCATGATGAATGAGGGGGGAGAGGAGCGCCTGACAACCGTGGTACGCGAGGCGATCGACCAGTTGATCGGCGATCTCGTCGATGAGGCGGGATTTACCCGCGCAGACGTTCTCGAGATTGCGTTGGTGGGAAATCCGATCATGCATCATCTGGCACTCGGCTTTGATCCGCGCCAGCTTGGCACTGCACCGTTTGCTCTCGTTACTACAGCCGCCCTCGAGACCCCCGCCCGCGCACTCGGCCTCGATGTTCATGAAGGGGCCGTGGTCTACACCCTGCCTTGCATCGCCGGACACGTGGGAGCCGATGCGGCGGGAGTGGCATTGTCAGAGGGACCTCATCGCCAAGCCGAGACGATGCTGGTGGTGGATGTCGGCACCAATGCCGAAATTCTTCTCGGCAACGATCGTCGGTTGTTGGCCGCCTCCAGTCCCACCGGGCCGGCTTTCGAGGGCGCCCAGATCTCATCGGGTCAGAGGGCCGCGCCGGGCGCCATCGAACGAGTACGAATCGACCGCGAGACTTTGGAGCCGCGTATTCGAGTCATCGGCCAAGATGAATGGTCGGATGAACCGGGCTTCGACCCCTCGCGGGTGACCGGCATTTGCGGGTCAGGGATCAT
>JAICGW010000028.1 GCA_025922945.1 Acidimicrobiia bacterium
CGCCAGACCGATGGCACCATCTTCGGCGGTGGGAAACGTCATCGCCAGCGGGTCGGCATCCCTGCCGGTGCGGCGAGCGACGATCGCCTCCGCGGCATCCGAATAGATGTTGGCGAAGGCCTCGTGAAACCCCTCCGGATGGCCTCTGCCGATTCTTGACACGCGGGCAGCAGCCGGACTGATCCCCGCGCCGTTGGGCGTGAACGTCTGAGCAGCACCATTGAGGGGACGGAAAGAGAGCGTCGTCGGTTGCTCCTGACTCCACTCGATGGTGCCCTTGGTTCCCGAAGCCCGGATCCTGAGGCAGTTCTCCATCCCGGCGGCGGCCTGGGTAACCCAAAAGCTTCCCCGGGCACCGTTGTCGAAGCGGAGCATCGCTCCGGCGAAGTCGTCGACCTTCCGATCGGGAACGATCGCTCCCACCTCGGCGGCTACCTCCACCACCTCAAGACCCGTGACATACCGAACCAGGTGATGGGCGTGGGTGCCTATGTCTCCCATTACCAGCGACGGCCCACTTCGGACCGGGTGGTATCGCCAAGGCAACTCACCGACTGGATCGCTTTCACTGGCCTTATTGCCCTGGACGTACTCGACCTGTACCAATCTCAGCTCCCCCAACTCACCGCTTTCGACCATGGCGCGGGCCTGGCGCACCAAGGGATAGCCGCTGTAGTTGTGCGTCAGACACAGGACGAACCCCGTCGCTTTCACTTTCTCGACGATGTCGAGGGCTTCCCCCAGGGTGTTGGCCAGTGGCTTGTCGCAGATGACATCGAAACCGCGATCCATCGCCGCCAGCGCGATCTCATGGTGGCTGTCATTGGGGGTCATGATCGCCACCACTTCGGCGCCATCAGGCTGTCCCTGCTCCGTCTCGAGCAACTCGAGGAAGGACCCGTAGGCCCGAGGAACCCCGAGCTTGGCGCCGGCCTGGAGGGACCGATTCGGGTCGGAGGAAAGCACCCCGGCCACGATCACGAATCGGTCGTCAATGCGGGCCGCGATCCGATGCGTGGACCCGATATTGCTCCCAGGCCCACCCCCGACCACCGCCAGACGCAGCGGACGACCGAGCGCGGCGACGATTGGATTGTCACTCACGGCTGGCCGGGAATCACATCGACGATCATCCATCGCTCCCCGGTTGGTTGCGAGAGAACGAACGTAGCCGAGAATGGGGCAGAGCTTCTCCTGAGTTCGGCGCCGTCGACGTCATAGACGGCTTCGGTGGCCGTGCCGGTGCCTGAGAATCCCAGGCTCGCTCCACCCTGGATCCCATTGTTCCAGATGACCCCGAGATGGAGGCTGTCGAACTGGTAGGAAGGCACGACCCGCTCTTTGCGAACCTCGCCGCTCTCGATGGTGTCCTCCAACGCGATCAATCGCGCTCCGTGATCCACGGCCCGCAAGAGGCTCGGATCAGCACTGCGCAGGGCTTGACTCTCGATCTCGAGGTTCTGAGCCAAGGTGGCCGCCAGGGAAGCGACATCGGCCGTCTCGAGATCGAGATTGAGGCTTCCCACCTCGGCGTCGACGGTCACCGGTGGAAGAGTCGCCAGATCGATCTCGATGTCGACTGCGGGCACGTTGGGAGGCGCCCGGCGCGGACCCGGCGCCGCCATTGCCACCAGGGCCGTCCCCAGCAGCATTGTCGCCCCACCGATGACCACGCCCCGCCAGAACAACCGTCGGGGTGAACCCACCAATAACGGCCTTCGCTCGAACACGGCTCGCACGGGGGTGAGCAGCACCAGGCCGCCGAGGAGGGCCACCTTGGTGCCGAACTCGTCGCTCTGGGGCGCCATCAACAAGGCACAGAGGAAACCGAGCGTAAAGCCGAATGCCACTCGCGCACCTGTCGCGGCCGGCGTCGTCTTGGGATCGGTGATCATGAAGAAGAGAAAGATCAACACCTCCGGCGAGGTCATGACGATCTGCCAAAAGTCGGCTCCACAGACCGGCTGCACCGACCAGGCGGCGGTCATGCAATGCCCGGTTCCGGCAACAAGCGCCAGACCGGCGGCAAGGGCCAGCCAGAAAGTCGCCGCCAGCGAAAGCAGCCGCAAGCGGGTGGTGATGATGAGGCCGCCGATCAGGATGATCGAATAGGCCAGGACCATCGGCCAAGAGGGCGGCCCCCACCAGAAGTCGAGGGGCTCGACTCTCTCACTGCCCAGGAGGAGGAAGGCGGCTACCAGGCCGACGTTGGAGGGATTGAAGAGCTGTGATCCCCGATGAGTGAGGAGGTATTTGGTCGCTAGCGAGACGGCACCGACCAGAGCAAACAGGTACCACCCCTGAAAGCCCCAGTGGTCGCCCCGCTCGGTCCCGATGACCCGAAAGATGAGCGCCACCCCGCTTCCGGTCAGCATGGCCGAGGCCGGCCAAACCAGCTGTCGCTTGCGCTGGAAGGTGATGACGATTTCCAAGATCGCCGAGGCGAGGATCGCCGCGACGATTTGGGGAACGGTTACCCGGAATCCAAGCGCCGTCTGACCGAGAATGTGAATCGAGATGATGACCGCGGCCAGATGAAGGCGCGGGTCTCGCACACTTGGCAAGACCACTGGATAGCCCCAGAGCCGGGGAGCGCTGACGGCGGTCGACACAGCCTCATTCTGGCGCGCCCACCGACTGGCTATCCGGCCTGGACGTCGATCTCCGTTGCCTTGATTGAAAGCCAAATGTCGGTGCCGGGGCTCAATCCCAGGCTGCGCGCGGAGTCGGTGGTGACCTCGGCTGCCAGTGGCAACGGTGCTTCTGTGAGCACTCGCGTCCGGTCTCCGAGTTCCTCGATCAACGCGATGGAGGTCAACCACGAGTTGCGGGGGCTCCCCTCTGGCTGGTGGGGGTAGAGAGCGATCGCCGCCGGCCGGATGACGAGAAGTACGTCGCCCTTGATCTCGGTGTCGGCGATGTGGATCGTGTGGCGGCCGGTGTCGACCGTGCCGCCGGCCGCAGTCCCTGACACCAGGTTCGCACCGGCGAGATCCGCCGCGTAGCGGGTTCGGGGTCGCAGCCTGATGTCCTCGGCAGTCCCGGCCTGGGTGACCATGCCATCCTCGATTACGTGAACCCGGTCGGCGAGAAGGAACGCCTCGGTGGGATCGTGGGTGATGAGTAGCCGTGGCCCGGGAAAGCCCTCCAGATGCTCCGCCAGGGTGCGGCGCAACTGGGTACGAGTCGTTACATCGAGCGCCGACAACGGTTCGTCGAGGAGGAGAAGCTTGGGCTCCGTCACCAGGGCACGGGCCAACGCCACTCGTTGCGCCTCGCCGCCGGAGAGATGACGGGGCCGCCTTCGTTCGAGGCCTTCGAGCCCCATACGGCGCAGCCAGTCCTTCGTCCGTAACCGGGCCTCTTCAGGTTGGACTCCGCGACGACGAAGCCCGAAGGCGACATTCTCCAGGACGCTGAGATGGGGAAAAAGGAGCCCATCCTGAAAGAGGACACCAATCTCCCGTTGGTGGGCGGGAACGAACGATCCAACCTGGGGATTGTCGAGGGTGACCTCGCCGAGAACGATTCGTCCCGAATCGATCGGAAGCAGGCCCGCCAGGGCTGCGACTGCCGTTGACTTGCCCGCACCGTTGGGACCCAGCAGCGCCACTGTTTCCCCGGCGGAAATCGAAATGGAAAGCTCGAGGTCGAAACCACTGGAGCGGTGGAGCCTGAAGTCGGCGACCAAATTCACAGCGCTCGCCACCAGCGGTCGCGCAGCGTGAGCAGGACAGTGAGAGAAATTGCCACCATGAGGAGGCTGAGGGCGATAGCCACTTCGCGGTCACTCTCGAGGGCGACAAAAACCGCCAGGGGCAATGTTTGGGTCCGACCGGCGAGGTTGCCCGCAAACGTGATCGTCGCCCCGAACTCACCCAGGGCACGAGCCCAAGTCAGAATCAGCCCGGCGAGCAGAGACGAAGAAATCATCGGCAGGGTTACCCGTCTCAGAGTCGACCAGGGAGTGGCGCCGAGAGTGGCCGCTGCTCCTTCGAAACGACGATCGAGGCTGCGAAGTGCGCCTTCGACGGTTATGACAAGGAATGGCATCGCAACAAAGGTGTTGGCGAGAACCACCCCCCAGGTCGAGAAAGGCAGCAGCAGACCCGTGGCTTGATTGAGGGGCTCGCCGATCACGCCCCTGCCGCCGAGAGCAAACAAGAGCGCCGCTCCACCCACCACGGGCGGCAGGACGAGAGGCAAGGTCACGATTCCCCTGATCAACCCGCGGCCCCGAAACTCCGCCCGGGCGAGCAACCAAGCAAGGGGGACCCCCAGGATGGCAGCGAACACGGTGGCAAGGCTCGATGTGACGATCGAGAGGCGAAATGCGTCGCGAACGATTTCTCGACTCAAGATCTCTGGCAACTTCGACCAGGGCGTCCGTGCCAGAAGCCCGATCAGAGGCAGGGCGAAGAACGCCAAGGCCAATAGTCCGAGGGCCACCAGCATGGCGGGTGTCGGCTGCGAGCGGCGGCCGGCTCTCAAGGCGACTCGAAGCCGTAGCGCTGAAGGATCGCTTGTCCCTCCTCGGAGAGCACGAAGTTCACGAATGCCTCCGCCCCGCCGGCGTTGGGAGCTTCCGTCAGCACCGCGATGGGATATTCGGCGACGACATTGAATTGCTCGGGAATCGCGATCCCGTCCACGGCGGAGGAGGACAGGACGTCGGTGGCGTAGACGATCCCGGCATCTAACTCTCCTGCCTCGATCTTCGTCAGCAGTGCTCTGGCATCGGGTTCCTCGGTGTCGATCGAGGGGATCACTCCCGCAGCTTCGAGCGCTCGGCGACCGAAATCGCCACATGGCGCCCCGGCGGCGCATAGACCGATCAACAGTTCCGGAGTGGCGAAATCCGCCAGCCCTGCAATCCCCGCCGGGTTCCCCGCCGGTACTGCGATCTGAAGCACATTGAGGGCGAAGGTGGTGCTCTGATTGGTGGCGCCCGCGGCGATCACCTGAGTCATGTTGGAAGGGTTGGCGGAAGCGAAAACGTCCACCGGGGCTCCTTCGAGAATCTGTTCCCGCAGCGACGAGCTGCTGCCCAGGTTGAGCAGAACGTCGATCTCCGGGTTGGCAGCTTCGAAGGCCGCCTCACTTTCTGCGAAGGCATCGGTCAGCGAAGCGGCAGCCGAAACCAGGATCTCGTCGGCCGGACGCTCGGAACCGCCGCAGGCGACGATCACCAGCAGACCCATCGCCGCCAGCCATTTCACGCCAGCGCTATTGAGGAGGCGGGGGCATCTCGGACATCCGCGGCAGACCGCCGGATTTGGATGCAACGGCCTTGACGTGGGCCACGGACTTCTGCAGAAGCTGGAGAAGGGTCTGCTCGTCAATCTGGTCCAACCGCTTCACGTACAGACAAGACTTGCCGGTGGTGTGCTTGCCGAGCTTTTGGAGCAGGCCGTCGTAGCCCACAAAGCCAGACATCAAATAGATGGTGAGGTTCTGGCTGCGAGGTGAGAACCCAATGATGGGAGCGTCCCCTTCCCGACCCGAAGCGTATTTGTAGTGGTAACTCCCGAAGCCGATGATGTTTCCGGGCCACAATCGTGGCTTCTCACTGGTGACTGTCTTCATCAGAGCTATCAGCTTCTTGCTATCGCGCCGTTTGGCGTCGTCATCGACTCCATCTATGAACCGGGTAACCGTCATGTTGCTGGTGGGCCTGGGTTCCGCCATCAGTAGAGGAACATCGGCTTACCAAGCACATGGCGAACTTTCGGTCGGTATGCATCGGCGTCGTACAGCTCCTCGACATCCACGCGCTTGACTCCCTCGCCGGTGACCGAGATCGGTACGTGGGTGTAGGTCCCGCCTCGCAGGGCGACCATGCGCCCGGAGGCTCCCTCGAGGGCGAGGTCGGCTGCCATCACCGCGTAATTGGTGGCAACCATGAGGTCGAGGGAATCAGGTGCACCCGATCGCATCAGGTAGCCGATTTGTTGATAGATCGTGTCCTGGCCGGTGTGCTCCCTCAACAGTTCGGCGGTGAGGGCGCCGATTCCGCCGAGCTTGCGATGTCCGTAGGCATCGGCGTCTCCGGCCAGCAGCATTTCGCCTTGCTCGAGGCGTGCGCCCTCGGAGATGGTCATCATCGAATAGTTCGAAGGGTTTCGTTTCTTGTCCTTCACCAGCATGGGCCCGAGCTTGCCGATCTCGAAAGGCACTTCGGAAATGACCGCCCGGTCGACGCCGGCGAGATATCCCGTGATGAGAGAGGTCTCGCCGCTGTAGCGCCCGAACAACTCGACCACGGCGATCCGCTCGTGCGAGCCGGTCGCGGTTCGGAGGCTGTGGATGAACTGGACACCTCTGGTGACGGCGGTGGAGAAGCCGATGCAGTAGTCGGTCCCGTGGACGTCATTGTCCATGGTCTTGGGGACCGCCACCACCGGAACTCCCTCCTCATGCATCCGTAAGCCGTAAGAAAGAGTGTCGTCGCCGCCGATCGGGATGAGCACATCGATCTTCTGATGTTCGAGCACGCGGAGAACGTGGGGGGTCAAGTCCTGGACGCCCTCGCCACCGAAGCGCTCCTTGAGAAATCCGGGAACGGCCGCTGCCTTCACCTTGGCCGGGTTGGTGCGGGAAGTGTGAAGGAACGTGCCGCCGGTGCGATCGACAGTTCGAACCGAGTTGGGGTCGAGCTCGACGACATTGGGATCAAAGGTCGAGTCATCGTCGGGGTCGAGGTTGGCGAGACCGCCCCAGCCCCGCCTGATCCCCAGCACCTGATGGCCCTCGTCGGCCACCCGGTTCACCACGGCCTTGATGCAGGCGTTGAGCCCGGGGACGTCTCCCCCGCCGGTCAGGATCCCGATGCGCATCGTCAGATTCTGGTCGGCTCAGGCCTTCGAAGCCGGCATCGGGGCATCGAGGAATGAGTTGATCATCGGGACTAGCAATTCTTGTCGCGAAACGACCGAAACATGCGAGGCGCCGGGGATCACTGCCAGCTGCGAGTCCGGGAGACCGGCGGGAAGATCACCGAACACTCCGCCGCCCCGCAGCCGAAACATCTCCACGGCATGATCGAGCGTCGGCAGGTCGGAGTCGCCAAGAATGATCAGGGTTGGCGACTTGATGGATGCATAGTCGTCAGCGGGCACATCCCGGAGGTTCCGATCCATCTCTGCCTTCTTCTCGAACAACTGGTTGAAGTCATCGGGACGGGGAGCGATTTTCAGGTATTCGTCATGCCATGGAGAGCCATACATCATCTCCGGCTTCATTTCTCCCACGCCCTCCAACAACCCGGGCTGAACCCCAGCAAGGGTGATGGTGACAGAGATCGTCACCAGCTTGCGGATCAGCTCCGGAGCATTGAGCGTCGCCTGAATGGCGACGGCGGCGCCGGTGCTATAGCCGAGGAGGTCGGTCGGTTCGATTCCCATCTGGCGAATCCCGGCCACCACGTCATCGGCCATCGCCCCGACCGACAGCGGTCGATCGATGTCGGCGGTGTGCCCATGGCCTTGCATCTCGAACGAAATCACCTGCCGCTTCTCGGCCAGGCCGGGAAGCATCGCTCCGAATGAGGTGCCGGTGGCCGAAAAGGCGCCGTGAAGGAGCACCAACGGAAGGCCATTCCCGTAGACCTCGTAGTACATCTCCAGTTCGCCAATGGGCAGATAGCCGGTTTTTTGGGCGGTGGTCGTCACTTTCCCTCCTGGTCCGCCCGTCCAGGTTACGAATGACAGCCAGTCAAGAGGCAAACGACCATTTCCTCGGAGCCGCCATTCCTCAATCCACTAACTTTCGAAGCTCGTGCGACCCGGAGGTACATCCGATCGGGTCCCGAACAACAGGAGGAGAAGTGAAGGCAAGCACTCGTTTGCGCACCCCAGCCCTGCTAGGCGTACTCATCTTGGTGAGCATCGCTTGTGGTGGCACCGGCGGAGGAGGAGGGGAAGGCGAAACCTATACGCTCGGCGTAAGCAACACGCTCGTCGGCAACGGTTGGCGGGAGCAGATGATCTGCGCCATCAAGGCCGAGGCACTCGCCAGCGGCGTGGTCGACGAGGTGGTCGTTGTCAATGAAAATGCTGACACCACCGGTCAGATCGGGCATATCGAGAATCTGATTTCCCAGGGAGTCGACGCAATCATCATCAACCCCACCGATCGCGAAGGTCTCAACTCGGTCATCGAGGAGGCAATTGCTCAGGGCATTGTTGTGGTGGCAGTCGACCAGGCCGTCACCGCCGAGGGTGCCTATGTAGTCACCAACGACCAGGAGGAGTACGGATATTTGGGAGCGAAGTGGTTGTTTGAGCAGATCGGCGGAGAGGGCAACGTAGTGGAGATGCGCGGAATCGATGGCGTGCCGGCCGACACGGACCGCCACGAAGGCTTCATGCGTGCTCTCGAGGAATTCCCCGGTATCAACGTTTCCCAGGAGACCTTCACCGGATGGGATCCGACCGTTGGAGCCCAGCAAGCGCTCGACATCATCAGTGCCGGGGACGTCGACGGTATATGGACTTCGGGCATCGACTACACGGTGGTCGAACAGTTCCAGACCGCAAACGCCGACCTGGTTCCGATCGTGGGCGCCGACAACAACGGATTCATCGCCCAGTTGCTGGAAGTCGATGGCCTGGAAGGTGCTGCGGTGACGAACCCGCCGGCGATTGGTGGAGTGGGAGCGGCCGTCGCCATCGCCGCGCTGAAGGGTGAAAACCCCGACCAGGTAGTGACTTTGACCCCGGAAGTGTTCGATCACACCGAGGAGTCAGACCTAAACAGCCTGTACGACCCTGAGCAGCAAGTCGGATGGAGCACCTACGTGGAAATCGCTCCCTGGACTAACTACGAGGCAGCCCAGGTTTCGGAGTGCGCCGGGCCTGGCGAATAAGTCGAGTCGATATGGGGTCGGGCGAATAGCCCGGCCCCATGCGGCCCGTATCAAGTGACCTCTTCATCGATTCTCGCCACCAGCCAGGTCGCGAAACGCTTCGGCAGCGTTGTCGCCCTGCGGTCGGTGGACCTTACGGTGGGACGAGGGGAGGTGCATGCCCTCCTCGGAGCGAATGGGGCTGGGAAAAGCACTTTGGTCAAGATCCTCTCCGGCGTGCTCCAAGCCGACGAAGGCCAAATCACCCTCCATGGCCGGAACCTTCGGCTGCGGAATCCGGCCGAGGCCCAAGAGGCTGGTCTCGCGACCGTTTTCCAGGATCCGGCCCTGATCCCCGATCTCACAGTCTCCGAAAACTTCCGCCTCACGGACGTCTCTGAGCAGGAGGTAGTCGAGTGGCTTGAGCGCATGCAGATGAGCGGAGTCGACTTCGATCAACAGATCCGAGACCTGCCGCTCCCCACGCTCCGCTTGATCGATCTCGCTCGTGCCCTCACTCGGGAGCCGGCCATCTTGATGCTCGACGAAATCACTGCCGCTCTCCCCGCCGATCAAGCCGAACAGGTCTTCGGCGTGATGGACGAGTGGCGGGACAAGGGGAGATCGGTGCTCTTCATCACCCACCGGCTTGGTGAGGTGATGAGGATGTGCGACCGGGCGACGGTGCTCCGCGACGGTCGCAACGTGGCGACGTTCGTCCCCCGGGAGATGGGTGAGGCGGGTCTGGTCGAGGCCATGCTGGGAGAAGCCGCCCAGGGACCGACCACTGTGCAAACCGCAGTAGCGAAAGGACCAGTTGCCCTCGAAACCCGCCAACTCCGCTCGGGAGACAGGCTCAAGGGAGTCTCGTTGGAGCTACACGCGGGGGAAGTTCTCGGCATTGCCGCCCTTGAGGGACAAGGCCAGGATCGCCTGTTTGCTTTGCTGGCCGGGGATCGACCGCCCGATTCCGGAGAGATACTCGTGGCGGGAGACCCTTTGCTGGCGCAATCCCCCTACGACGCTGTCCGCCGGGGAATGGTCCTCATCCCCTCGGATCGCCTCCAAGCCCTCCTCCCCCAGCGATCGATTCGAGAGAATCTCGCCACTCCTCTTTATCGCCGAGTTGGCCAATGGTGGGGACTGGCTGCAGACGAAGATGACAGAGTGCGATCAGCCATCGATCGCTTGTCGATCGATACGAGGGCCGGTCGCCAGGCGGGACGCCTCTCGGGTGGGAACCAGCAGAAGGTGGTAGTCGGTCGATGGCTCGCCGCAGGTTTCCGTGTCCTGCTCTGTTTCGACCCCACTCGTGGCATCGACGTGCGAACCAAGCAGCAGATTTATGAGTTGCTGCGCGAACTCGCCGCTGGCGGGGCGGCGGTACTCCTCTATACGAGTGAGCTGGCCGAGATCCCGCTGGTATGCGACCGAGTTCTGGTTCTCTACGACGGCCAGGTCGTCGGCCGTCAGGCCGCCCACGAGGCGACCGAGGAATCCCTTCTCACGGCCGCCCATGGCTTGAGCTCCGAGGACGTCGCGTGACGGTCGCGACAGTGGAGAGTGGGTGGGCACGAAGCTGGCGAAAGAATGTCCGTCGCCACGGTTGGACCCTCGGAGTCTGGCTGCTCCTCGTGGGTCTGATGGTGGCCTATGCCGCTCTGCTGCCTCGCTTTGGTGCGTTTCAGATCACCTCGATCGCTAAGAACAGCTTGCCGCTCGTTTACCTCGCGATCGCTCAGGCCGTCATCGTCATCGCCGGAGGCATCGACCTCGCAGCAGGAGCGATTCTCGTTCTGGCCAATGCCGTGGCCGCCCGCCTGATGGAGGGTCAAACCTTTCCCGTGACCCTTGCCATCGCCGTGCTGGTGATAGTGATGGCGACAGTTCTCAATGGCATCGTCGGTTGGATCATCACGGTTTCCCGGGTCCCCGACATCGTGGTCACCCTGGCGACCCTTTTCATCTTCTCGGGTGTAGCCCTCCTCGTCCTCCCCTCACCTGGGGGTGGAACCAGCGAAGGATTTCGAGCCCTCTTCACCGGCTCGACCAGCGGAACCGGCTCCAATTTTGTGCCGCCGCTTCTGAGCATGGCCGTGCCCCTGGCGCTGGTCGCCTGGTGGATGCGTCGAACCGAGACCGGCCTTTCCCTCTACGCAACTGGGTCCAACCGGGTCGCGGCCTATCTCTCAGGCGTCTCCACTGGACGAGCGAAAGTGGTCGCCTATGCAATCGGAGGAGCCTTTGGCGCATTAGGCGGACTGGCAGCGCTTGCAATCACTGGGTCCGGAGAATCCCGCTTGGCGACCGCGTCAGGCTTTACGTTGCGGGCAGTCGCGGCGATCGTGCTGGGTGGGGTGGCCTTGACCGGCGGCATCGGTTCGGTGGTGGGCGCGGCCGCGGCGGGCATCGTCCTCTTCACCCTCTCTCCCTTTCTCAGCGCCCTCGGAGTCGACCCCAACACCGCCCAGATGATTCAAGGGGTGCTCATTGTGGTGGTGATGATGATCGCCGGAATCGTCGAGCTGCGACGGCAGCGAGCCCTATGACCGACGCACTTCTCGGACCGGAACCGACCGGGAGGCCGACGTGGGGTATGTGGGTCTCCGATCACCCTCAACTGGTACTCGGGTCCGTCCTCGTCCTCCTCGTTGTTGTCACGGGAATCATCGAGCCGCGTTATCTCACCTTCTCAGGGCTGCGCAACACCGTGTTGCTGGCCGCTCCTCTGGGAATCATGGCCGGAGCCCAAACCATCCTCATGCTCACCGGGGGAATCGATCTCTCCGTGGGGATGATCGCCACCGCCGCAGCCTACGTCGCCGCCAATCAGTCCCCGAGTGGCGCTGCGATCGCAATCACCGCTGGCCTCTTGGTCGGAGTGGCGGCTGGAACCGTCAACGGGATCGGAGTGGGTCTCTTCCGGGTCAACCCGTTGATAATGACCCTCGCCATGTCGGCGATCCTGCTGGGCCTATTCACGGCCCTTTCCTTCACTGTGTTGCAGGGGTCAACGACTGTTGGGCGCCTGATCAGCACCCTGGGGGGTGGATCCTTTCTGGGCAACCGCATTCCCTATAACGCCCTGGTTTGGGGAGGCGTTTCCCTTTTGGTCATCTACGGCCTGCGTCGCACTGGTCTCGGCCGACTCCTTTATGCGGTGGGCGACAACCCGACGGCGGTGAGGCTCGCCGGAGTTCGCCTCTGGCAGGTGCACTTGGCCGCGTACGCAATCGCAGGCCTGCTGGCAGCTTTGGCGGGAATCTTGCTGGCCGGCCGTACCGGGGCGGTGGACCTGCAATTGGGAGTCAACTTCGTTCTCCCGTCGGTTGCGGCGGCGGTCATCGGCGGAACGTCGATTTTTGGTGGTATCGGCACCTACAGCGGCACCATCTTCGGGGCTCTCATTCTGGGAGTCCTCGCCACCATGATGACCTTTCTCGATGCAGGCCAGGCCATCCAGCAAATCGTCTATGGGTCGATTCTCTTGGGACTGGCCTGGCTCTATGCCCGGGTCACCTCTTCGAGCTGAGCCGGGCCGTTCAGTCCTCGGTCACAAGATCGAAGATCGAGCCGGTGTCCTTAGCGGAGAGGATCAACTTCCGACGACCATCGGGGAGAGTCTCCTCTTTGACTATCGCGTGACCTTCGTGGGTTGTCGTTTGCTTCTCGATTCGTTTGGTCTCACCCCCACGCCATTCAACCTCCACCGGCTCCCACTGCCGTGAGCGAGCAGACCGGTAGGCGGCGTCCATGACGGCATTGACCACATAACCGTCATAGAAGGTTTCCACCGGCTCCCGACCGCTCTCCATCGCATCGAACATGTCGGCGAACATCTCGACGTAACCGAGCTCGGTCAATTCGTCGCCCACCGGAAAAAGCCATCCGGCGACCGACTCCGACTTCTCGGCCAGGTAGCCGCTTCCCCCGCCGCTCGAGTACATCTCGTATCCCGTCCGCAGGAAATGGTTGAGCCAGATGGTCCCTTCGGTGCCGGCAATTTCGTCTCGGAGATCCATTCCGCCTCGAAACGTCCAGCTCACCTCAACCTGACCCAAAGCTCCCGACTCGAATCTGATCAAGAGGACCGCATTGTCTTCGGCTTTGATGGGATGAACGAGGGTATCGGCCCACGCCATGACTTCGAGCGGTCGGTTGCCCTTGCCGACGAAGCTGCGGACGATCTCGATGCAATGGCAGCCGAGGTCAACGATGGCACCGCCTCCCGCGCGATCGGTATCCCAAAACCAGGCGCTGTGAGGACCCGGGTGCGTTTCCCTCGACCTCACCCACGTCACTTCTCCGATCGTTCCCGCGCCGACGGCCGTCAGAGCCTTACGCGTCTTGGGGGTGTAGACGAGGTCTTCGAGATAGCCGGCAAAAATGCCCGCCTTCTCGACCGTGCTGAGAACGCGGGCAGCCTCCGAGGCATTTCTCGCCAAGGGCTTGGTACACAAGATTGCTTTGCCCGCCGCAGCCGCCAGGGCAATGGCCTCCTCGTGCAAGTCGTTGGGAAGCCCCACCACGACCACGTCAGTGCCCGGATGATTTACCGCCTCCACCAGCGAGGTGGTCGACTCCTGAACCCCCCAGCGTTGCTGGAACGCGGCCAATCGCTCACGGGAGCGGGAATAGACCACTTCGACCCGGTCCCGAGATCGCGGTGCATGCAGGGTGTTGGTGTAGAAGTCTCCAATCAGTCCGGTGCCGAGCATCGAGATCTTGTGGGCTTGCATCGCCTAAGAGATGCTCATCTGAAGTGTCTCCTTCCCTCGGCCCTGCTGGATGAGGGGGATGTAACTCTCCAGTCGATCGAGTGTGCCGGGGTCGGTGAGGTCGACAACTCTTCCTTCTTCGGCTGCCAGGTACGCCGCCATCGTGAGGCGGACGATCTCTAGGCCGTATGACCAGTCAAGCAAAGGTGAGCGGCCCGAATCGAGGGCCCTGAGCAGGTCCTGCCACTCCTCGACGTATCCGTAGAGGTCGGGCTCGTTAGGATGAATAGCGAGCAGACCCTGGCTAGCCGTTGATTTCTCGAGGGCGAGTTCGGCATCGGCCACCTCGGCAGCAGCCTCTCCACCGATGAAGATCTCGAGCGGCGACCGCAGCGTGTTGACTTCCACCGCGTAGCCAGGGCCGAGGCCGTCGATCAAGAGCCGCAACCCTTGCTTGTCGTACATCCACGAGACGGTGAACTGGGCCAGCGAGTAGCTGTCCTTCTCGGGGTCGTGAAAGGTAATCGTTCCGGTCGCGAAATCCTCCGCCGGGGTCTTGGCGTAGTCCACTCCGAAGCGGTCGGCCAAAGTCTGCCGCCACTGGAGCTGGCCCCACTTGAGCAGTGCTACCTCACACTGAACCCGCACCGGCCGTAGGAAGTCGTTCTTCTTCCCCGCCGGCGTGAGCAGATGCCAGCCGACTGCGATCGAGTGACAACCCATGTCCGAGAGGACACCGCCTCCTTGTTGCACTGGATCCCAGAACCAGGAATTGTGGGGGCCGGAGTGCTCTTCGGCTGCCCGAGCAAGCACCAGGGGACCCATCCTCTCGGCGACGGCCCCGAGTTGGGCACGGGCGGCTTGGAGCGTGGGGAGATGGATCTGGTTTTCGAAATAGGCGGTGACTACGCCCATCTGCTCGGCCATCGCCAGAAGCCGACGGGATTCGGCCAGGTTGCGAGCCAGCGGCTTCTCGCACACCAGGGCTCGAATTTGGGCGCCGTCCGCAACCGCCCGTGCCAGTTCTTCCATCACCGGAATCCGAGTGAAGTTCGGTGCGAAGAGGGCAACAACATCGACATTGGCGGCCAGGTCTCGGACGGTTTCGTAAATGACGCCAGCGCCGAGATTCATCGCTCGAACGTTTTCGGCTAACCGAGTCGGTGCTGTGCGCGAGAAGAGACCGGCAACTTCCACGCCCCGGACGGCCTCCAGCGCGCGGAGATGAAAGCCAGCGACAAAGCCTCCGCCCACGATGCCAACCCGAACGGTCATTGATCACTCCTCACGGGCCATCGGACCCTTCAAACTGAATGCAATTTCATGCGGTTTCCGCCACACCAAGCCTTAGGTTTCGTCTAGCCAGGGATCTTGACGTATTCGAACTCAATCGGCTGGCCGAGAACCCCCTTCGAGGGGCGAGCGATCCAGGAAGCGAACTCACCGATCTCGTAGCGAGGTTGCATCAATTCTTCGATAAAGGCAGCGTCGTCCGCGGTCGGCAGCCACTCGGTTGACCGAGCGCGATACTCAGAGTCTTCGAGGATCTCGCCTGCAGGTGAAATAGGAAGACTGGAGAAGTCGCCTACCTGTCGGTTAAAGGCGATGTGAGGTAGCCGCAACTCGAAGTCAATGCCGTTCTCGGCGATGTCGCGATTCCAACGACGAATCCCCCCGGCGCAGTCCTCGACGAAGTCATCGCGGAGGCGGGCGTTGAGACCGTTCAGGGCCGGGATCTCTTCGGAGACAAATCCATCCTTGGTCAGCTTCATTACCGGGTAAGACGCGTCATGGAGCTTGTGGTCGTCCTGGATCTGATCCTCGTGGTAGCGCGCCTTGAGCCCGGCCGTGTAGTAGTTGGCGGCATTGGTCGACTCCTCGGAACCGAAGAGGTCGAGGGTGAGCGAGAAGTGCAGATTCATCTTCCGTTGGATCAATGGCAGGTCGATCACCCCTAGCGCCCGAACTGCTTCGGAGTCATAAGGATCCTCGATCCCGGCCTCCTTCATCGCCTCCGCGGTTCGGCGGATGATGCGGCCGCACCCAGTGTCGCCCACGAACATGTGATGGGCCTCCTCGGCCAGCATGAAACGACAAGTTCGTGAGAGTGGATCGAACCCCGACTGGGCTAATGACTCGAGCTGCATCTTTCCGTCGCGGTCGGTGAAGAATGTGAACATGAAAAATGAGAGCCAGTCCGGAGTTTTCTCGTTGAACGCACCGAGAATTCGCGGCTGCTCTTCAGAGCCGGACCGGCGCCGAACCAACTCGACCGCCTCCTCGCGGCCGTCCCGTCCGAAATACTTCTGGAGGAGATAGACCATCGCCCACAAATGGCGACCCTCCTCGACGTTCACCTGGAAAAGGTTGCGCAAGTCATATAGAGAAGGTGCGCTCTTTCCCAGCAACCGCTGTTGCTCGACTGAGGCAGGTTCCGTGTCACCCTGGACGACGATCAGCCTTCTCAGCATCGCCCGGTACTCACCCGGAACCTCCTGCCAAACCGGCTCTCCGTAATGATCGCCGCAGGGAATCTGGCGCCCCTCCTCGGGTTGAGCGAGAAGGACACCCCATCGATAGTCGGGCATCTTTACGTAGCCGAACTTCGCCCATCCGCTCTTGTCGACCGAGATGGCGGTTCGCAGCCAGACGTCGGCGGTTTGAAAGCCCTCGGGTCCCATGTCCATCCACCAGTCGATGTAGCCGGGGTGCCACTCCTCGAGTGCCCGGCGCAGTTTGGGATCATCGGAAAGACCCACGTTGTTGGGGATCAGTAGGTCGTAGTCGACGTTGCTCATCAGGTCCTCCTTTGATCGAGGCTCGGCCGCCGCCCACTGCCATAGGAGCGCAGTGTCCCTTCCGGGCCGGAGGCGTTGGGCCGGTAGAAGACCCAGTTCTGCCAGGCCGTGAGGCGGCCGAAGATCTTGGTCTCCATCGTCTCGGGACCAGCCATTCGCAAGTTGGCCTCCATCCCGGTCAAGGCGTCGGGACTGAAGGCAGAGCGCTCTTCGAGGAACAGTCGGATTTCGTCGTCCCAGTCGATGTCGTCGAACGCAAAGGTGGCCAACCCCAACTCAACCGCGGCCTTGGCGTCGAGATCTTCTCCTGCCGCCGCGACCAGGGACGAAAGATCCTCGTCGCGGCCCCAGAATCTGGTCGCCAGTCGACTGAGTCCGTTCCCCATTGGCAGGACACCAAGGTTCATCTCCGTCAGCCGTATGCGGGGGCCATCCTCGTCTTCGCCGAGATGGATGTAGACCCGATCCGAGGCCAGGGGGATTTCTGCCAGGAATCCCACGAAGCAACTGCCCTCTTCGATCAGGCTGACGACCGACCGAGCGGTCAGGTCGAGCCGTTTCAGGGTCCGCCCCAGCAATAGGACGACTTCTCTCGCCAACCAGTGATGGCGATGCTCGAGTAGAAAGGCGTCGTAGGCGGCGACGGCGCCCGGATCCCCCAAGGTCCGAATGAGCAGGGTGCCGATCTCGGGCTCGTTGAGTCTTAGGTGGAGGAGGGCGTCGTCGAGTTCACGCCCCACGGCCAGAGGCCAGAAGGAATCCCCCACCTCTGCGAGCCCTTCGGAAGCGAGAGGCGGGGCCCCGGAAGGTCCCCTGATCGTAATCGAGGCCGTCTCCGACCGGCGATCGATCGATACCGTCACGTTGGGGTATTCGATCCGGTCGTCGGCGATGGTCCTCTCCAGATCGGTGAGCGCGACCCCCTTGGCGTCGAGCGGTCGATCGGTCGAGCCGGCAGCGTCGGTCACCCGAGCTTGCACCTCGGCGGCGAATCGCGAGCGGGGGATCAGTTCATCGACCAAGTTCCATTCGAGGGCGCGGCGCCCCTTGATCCCCTCTTCGGTGGTGCAGAGAACGTCGGCCCGATCCCGCAGCACATGTCGCTTGTCAGTCAACCGGGTCAGACCGCCGGTGCCCGGCAAGACTCCGAGCAGGGGAACCTCCGGCAGGCTTACCGAAGCAGACCCGTCGTCGATGAGGAGGATCTGCTCACAGGCCAGCGCCAGTTCGTAGCCCCCACCGGCAGCCGTGCCAGCGATCGCCGCCACATAAGCTTGCTTCGATCGCTCGGTCGCCTCTTCCATCGCCACGCGGGTCTCGTTGGTGAACTTACAAAAGTTGACTTTGAGCCCGTGGTCCGCCTGGGCCAGCATGCCGATGTTGGCGCCAGCGCAAAAAACTCTGTCTTTCCCCGACTCGACCAACACCGCGCCGACTTCAGGATGTTCGAAGCGCAAGCGTTGCACCGCGTCGGCCAGTTCGATGTCGACGGCGAGATCGTATGAGTTGAGCTTCAGCTCGTAATCGCCCAGCCCGCCGTCAGGATCGACGTCGAGGATCAGGCGGGCGATGGGAGGCGTGATCGAGAGCTTCCAGTGCTTGTAACGATCCGGATGAGTCCGGAAATCGATCATCGCTCTGAGGGTACCAGTCACCACTAACCGCACGGTCGGTCGGGGGGCGCGCTTGCGCTCGCTTTGCCCACCATGCCATACTCCCCCGCCTTGAACCAGCCCAGCTCTTTCGTCTGCGCGTGCCACCACTGCTTCCCGCGGGGCAGGTGTTAGCGCGACGAGATACAACGAGAGAGCGACTCCACCGAAGCCCTGCGAAACCGCAGGGCTTTTTCTATTGCCCGAAAGGAATACCCATGTCCCTCAGCCTCAGCACCGGCGAACTCCGTCTTCGCCTGACCGACCCCGACACAGTGATCATCGACGTCCGCCCGTTGTCACGGTTCAACGGCTGGCGCCGATCGGGCGAGGCGAGGGGCGGTCACATCCCGGGAGCAGTCTCCTTGCCCAGCTCTTGGTTGGGACTTCTGGATCAATCCGAGATTCTCGACCTCCTCAGGAGCAAGGGTGTCACCGTGGGAACCGTGATCCTCTATGGCGATGAAGCGCGGGAAATCGAAGTAGTGCGGTCGGCCCTCGAGGAAAGCGGGCTCCGGCCGCTTGTCTACGAGGTTTGGAGCGAGTGGCTCGACGACGAGCAGCTACCACTCGAAAAACTGACCAAATACGAAAGGCTCGTCGACCCCGAGTGGGTAGCCCAATTGCTTGCCGGCAGTCGCCCCGACACCTACCGGGGCGACGACTTTGCCGTCTTCCACGTCAATTTCGGGGTGCCCGAGGAGTTTGCCGACGGACACCTTCCCGGCTCGTACTACCTCGACACGAATTGGCTCGAGGCCGAGCATGACTGGAACCGCCGCTCGCCGTCCGAGCTCGAGTCCGCTCTCGCCGCGTTGGGAATTTCGTCCGACACCACGGTTGTCCTCTACGGCAGGGACACCGTTGGCAACCCCAACGAGAAATGGCCGGGTCGCCGCGCCGGCCAGATCGCAGCCACGAGGGCGGCGGCGATTCTGCTCTACGCCGGAGTCAAGGATGTGAGGTTGCTCGACGGCGGCTATGACAACTGGGTCAACGCGGGATATCCACTCGAGGCGGGATGGAGAGCGCCCAACCCGATCGCTCGCTTCGGTGTCCCGATTCCGCAAAGGCCCGAGATCATCGTCGACATCGAAGAGGCCAAAGCAATCCTGTCCGACCCGGCGGGGGCAGCTCTGGTCAGCGTTCGCACCTGGAAAGAGCACACCGGTCAGGTCAGCGGATACAACTACATCGAACCGAAAGGGCGGATCGCCGGCGACGTATGGGGCAACTGTGGTTCCGACGCCTATCACATGCAGCACTATCGGAACGTCGACAACACCATGCGGCCCTATCCCGAGATTGCGGCCAACTGGGCCGAGGCCGGGATCACTCCCGACAAATGGGTGGCTTTCTACTGCGGCACCGGATGGCGGGCGAGCGAGACCTGGTTCTACGCCTACTTGATGGGCTGGGAACGGATCGCCGTCTACGACGGAGGCTGGTTCGAGTGGAGCCAAGACCCGACCAACAACCCCATCGAGGTCGGAGATCCCGACGACGAAGTGGCCGCCTAGCCCGCAGGGCCGGTGGTTTTGACGGCCCAGTCGAGGGGTATCGGGGGTGGATGGCAACCCCTCGCGCGTCTTCCGGCAATGGGTCACCTCCTACCGTCGCCGTCGCCGAGTCGTGCACAGGCGGAATGCTCATGTCCCGAATCGTCGAGACTCCCGGCTGCGGCGACTGGTTCCGTGGGGGTGTTGTTGCCTACCACCCCGAGGTGAAGTTCGACCTGCTGGCGGTTCCCGAAGGTCCGGTCGTGACGAGACGAGCGGCCCTGGCGATGGCGGTTGGGGTGCGAAGCCTGCTGGACGCGGACATCGGCCTCGGCATCACCGGCGTCGCCGGCCCCGAAGAGGAGGAGGGACAACCGGTCGGGACCGTGTACGTCGCCGTCTCTCATGCGGCCGGTGACCAGGCGGCTCGCCTCTGTCTCGACGGCGAGCCGTATCAGATCCGAAGGGGCGCCACCGAACACGCCTTCCGCCAGGCGATGTACGCCCAGAAGTTGGTCGGGGAGGCGGCCGCCCTGCCCCCCGAACGAAGCCATCGGTTGGCAGTTCCCGAGGGAGGCTTCGTCGTGGAATGTCGTTATCCACTCGTGGAGGCCACAATCGCAGGTACCAGGGTCTGCTTTGTCGTCGAAGGCGATCACAGCAAGCAGGCATCATTTGCCATCGTCGGGTTGAACGGAGAGCGTGTTCCCGAGGTGTTGCTATCGGCCACTAACTCGGAACCGAGTTCGTCGGGACGGCGCAACGGTGGAGACGCGCGGGAATTCATCGTTCCCCGAGGCGCGAAGTTGAGCCTGACCTGGAATCGCGCCCCGCGCTAACCCTGCCAGGATTCTCTTCATGTCGCGTCCCCAGCAGGTATCGATCCGCGAGGTTGGACCTCGGGACGGATTCCAGAACGAGCCCGATTTGATCCCCACTGACGACAAAGTGCGGTTGATCGAGGCCTTGGCCGCCGCCGGCTACACCCGCATGGAGGTGGCGAGCTTCGTTCGCCCCGACGTGATTCCACAGTTGGCCGACGGCGTGGAAGTGCTGCGCCGTATCCAGGTCCCCGACACCATCAGACTGAGCGTGTTGATCCCCAACGAACGCGGGCTGGGAAACGCTCTCGCCGAGCGGGAGCACTTCCACGACATCGGGCTGGTGGTCAGCGCCTCAGAGACCCACAACCGGCTCAACATCAATCGCAGCGTCGAGGAGTCGATGCAGGCGAGCGCACGCCTCATTCCCCGCGCGCTCGCCGAAGGTCTCCATTGCGAGGCGATCATTGCCACGGCCTTCGGGTGTCCCTATGAGGGTGAGGTAAAGGCCGACACGGTGTTAGGCCTGGCCCAACGCTTCGTCGAGATGGGGGCCACCGAGATCGGCTTCGGGGACACCACCGGGATGGCAAATCCATGGCAGGTTGAGGATTTCTTCGCCCGTGCATTCGAACGCCTTCCGGGAGTCGAGCTCACCGCTCACTTTCACAACACACGGGGCCAGGGCCTGGCAAACGCCCTGGCGGCGTTGAACCAAGGTTGCGCCAGCTTCGAGTCGAGCTTTGGCGAACTCGGCGGGTGTCCGGTCCCCCCCGGCTCGACCGGCAACATCGCCACCGAGGATCTCCTCTCGATGTTCTCGGAAATGGGTGTCGAAACCGGAGTCGACCTGCCCGCGGTGATAGACGCCGCCCGCCTGGCGCAGCACCTATTGGGCCGTAAGCTCGGCAGCCACACGCTCGTCGCCGGCCCAGTCGACTGGCACCGCGGCTAGCACCTTTCGCGCTGGAACTCTCATTCCGCAACGGTTATAAACCTCGGACTCGCCGATGGAACGATCCCAGACCAGCCCGGACGAATTCATCGCTTCCCTGCCCGATGATGTGCGGGCCGATATTGCCGCTCTCGACCAGCGAATCAGCAAAGTGATGAAGGGCGAGGAACGGGTGTTGTGGGAAGGGAGATTCTGGGGCGGGAGCGAGCAGCGCATCATCGGCTACGGAGCCTTCACCCAGACCGGCCGCAGCGGGAAGAAGGTCGAGTGGTTTGTGGCCGGGCTGGCAGCCCAGAAGAACTACATCACCGTCTTCGTCACCGCGGTGGAGGACGGTGTCTATCTAGTTGAGCGCTACGCCGATCGGTTAGGCAAGGTCAAAGTCGGTCGGAGCACCGTCAGTTTCAAGGACCTGGCTCAGGTAGATCTCAAGGCCTTGCTCGAGCTCGTCGCGCGGGCCCGGAAATTGACCCGGAAATTGCCGTCTGGGTGAGGAATATCCCGAGCGATACCGCCACGATCCCGATCCACTCCATGAGCCCGGGGGCTTCGTCGAGAAAGAGCCAGGCCAGCATGGCGATCTGAATCAGCATGGTGTTGTTGATCCCGGCCGACTCGACCGCCGAGAGCCGTCGGAGGGACAGATTCCAGAGGGTGAAGGCGAATGCGGTGTTCACCACTGCCAGCCAGATGATGATTGCCCAGGCCACCGCTGACACATCGGGGACGCCCTCCACCCCGATCCCCAGCACAACCAGGAAAAGCGATCCGATCGCCATGCTGAGAGCAGTGATGATCAGGGGCGACACCGTCGTCTCCTTATTCACCCGACGCCCGAGGAGGGTGCTGACCGTATTCCCGGCCAAGCCGACCAACGCCGCGATCATCCCCAGCGCAGTCGCCCCCAGCTGACCCGAGAAGTACGACCATGCCCCCAAAGCCACAAGTACGGCTCCGACGATCTGACTTCGCTGCGGCTTTTCGGACAGTGATCGCGTCGCCATCGCCGCCACCAGCAGTGGTGTCAACGAGAGGACCAGGCTCGAGGTCGCGGCCGGCTGATTATCGATCGCGAGGAATTGGGCTCCCTGTGTGACGGTGTAGAAGGCGAGGCCGAGAAGAGCGATGTCCCGCCAGGCGAGGGGATCGAGACTCCTCACCTGATCGCGGTAACTCGACCGGCTGGCAATCAATCCGATCAGGGTCAGGAAGGCGAGGCCGTAACGGAGAGCGGCAAAGGTGATTGGCTGCAATGCCTCGTCATCCAATCCCCACCGGATGAGGATCCACGAAGAGCTCCAAAGAAAGGTAACCAGGAGGGCGTACCCCCGGGCTCGTGGATGGGTGCCCAATTGTTCCTCCTAGATCGGCACGCGTCATTCGTGCCGACCTATCCCCTCGAGGCTTTTCTCCGATGAGGTGCGGGCCCAACCGGCGGGCTTTCTGTGGCGCTCGGACCATTCCGCAAAAAGCGGCGGAACCCTAGCCACCCTTCGGTCGACGCCTCGATTGTAGGCGGGCGCCCTCGTCGGACCGCCGAACCCTGGTTGGGCTACTGTCGCCGACGTGGATCGAAAGCAGTTGGCCGAGGCGGCGTTCGCGGCGGTCGAAGGAGACCTTCGGGCGTTGTTGCGCTGGATGTACGAGAACCCCGAAATCGGTTATCAGGAATTCGAGGCGTCCCGCCGGTTGAGCTCTTTTCTCAAGGATCGCGGTTTCGCCGTGACCTATCCCGCCTACGGACTCGAAACCGCATTCGAGGCAACAGCCGGAAGCGAGGGACCGCGGGTCGTCATCTGCTGTGAAATGGATGCCCTTCCCGAAATCGGCCACGCCTGTGGACACAACATCATCGCCACCTGCGCCATGGGAGCGGGGATTGCCGTCGCCGGAATCGCCTCAGACCTGGGCATCCGGGTCAGCGTGCTCGGGACCCCTGCGGAGGAAACCGGAGGGGGAAAAGTCGATCTCATCCGGGCTGGTGCTTTCGCCGACGCGGCCGCGGCGATGATGATCCACCCGGCCCCCTACGACGAACTCGATCCCAGCTTCCAGGCCAACACCGTGTTCATCGTCGAGTACTTCGGGAAGGAGGCTCACGCTGCGTTCGCCCCCCATCTCGGGGTAAACGCGCTTGATGGTTTCGTCCAGGCCTACATGAACCTGGCCACTCTCCGTCAGCAGCTCCGCCCCGGCGACATCGTCCATTGCATCGTCACCAACGGTGGCGACGCCTCCAACATCATTCCCTCCTATACCCGCTCGGTGTGGGGTGTAAGGGCGTGGACGAAGGAACGACTGGCTGAAATCATTCCCAAGGTGAGGGCCTGTCTGGATGCCGCCGCCCTCGCCACCGGGTGCCGGCTGGACGTGACCGTCCGCGATAACCCCTATGACAACATGATCAACGATCCCGTGATGACGGCGCTGTTTCAATCGAATTCGGAGTCACTGGGCCGTCCGATGCCGACTGGGCTCGAAGCCGGTGGCGGTTCCTCCGATATGGGCAACGTCAGTCAGGTGGTCCCTTCGATCCACCCCATGGTCGCCATCGATGCGGGAGGGGCGGTTTACCACCAGAAGGACTTCGCCCACGCCACTGTCACTCCCTCAGGCGAAATGGCTTTGCGGGACGGTGCGTTGGCCATGGCCTACACCATCATCGACTTGGCGGAACAAGATGCGTGGGACAAGCTTGGTGGTTCGTCCGCCGAATAGATCTAGAAGGGGATACGCTTCCTGCGCAGTAAGCGACAAACAGTGACCAACCCCACCCCCATCCTCGAAGTCAAAGATCTTCAGACGCAGTTCCACACCCAGGATGGGACCGTTCATGCGATCAACGGGGTGAGTTTCGTTCTCAACAAGGGCGAGTTCCTCGGGGTCGTGGGGGAAAGCGGCTCCGGAAAGAGCGTGACCATGATGTCGCTGCTGCGGCTGATCCCGATCCCACCCGGTGAGATCGTGTCCGGTCAAGCGATGTTCGAGGGTCGCGATCTGATCACCATGGAGCTCGACGATCTGCGCTCGGTCCGAGGCGGCCGGATCGGCTTCATCTTCCAGGACCCCCTCACCTCCCTCAACCCGGTCTTGACCATCGGCTACCAGATCATGGAGTCGCTGCGCATCCATACCGATCTCCAGGAAAAAGCCCGGGAGGAGAGAGCCGTCGAGCTGCTCAAGCTGGTTGGCATTCCGGGGGCAACAAAGAGGCTCGATTCCTATCCCCACGAGCTCTCCGGAGGTATGCGTCAGCGCGTCATGATCGCCATGTCCCTCGCTTGCAGGCCACGGGTACTGATCGCCGACGAGCCCACCACCGCACTCGACGTCACCATCCAAGCCCAGATCATCGAGTTGATACGGGACCTCCGCGAGAAAACGAACACCGCCGTCATCTGGATCACCCACGACCTGGGAGTGATCGCCGGTCTCGCCGATCGGGTCCTCGTCATGTATGGCGGGCTGATCGTGGAAGAGGCGCCCGTGGCCGAGCTCTATGCCCACCCCCAACATCCTTACACCGAGGGTCTGCTGGGCTCCATCCCCCGCCTCGATCAGAAGGGTTCGAAGCTCGTCAATATCAAAGGTCAACCGCCCAACCTGTACGAGAAGCCCACCAGCTGTCCCTTCGCCCCCCGATGTCCTTATGTCTTTGATCGCTGCCGGGTGGAGAACCCGCCGCTGATCTCGATCTCCGAGAGCCACAGCACCGCGTGCTGGTGGGACATGGATAACAAGAGGCCAAGAAATGGTTCCTGAGGTGGCTGGAAACGGTGGCGCCCCCGTGGATGCGGCCCGCGAGGTACTCGTCAGTGTCAAGGACCTGAAGAAGCACTTTCCGATCATGCAGGGTGTCTTTCGCCGGCAGGTGGGTTCGGTGAAGGCGGTCGATGGGGTGACCTTCGATATCTATCGCGGCGAAACTCTGGGTCTGGTGGGAGAAAGCGGTTCCGGCAAGTCGACCACTGGCCGGGTCATACTTCAGCTTGACAAAGCTACGTCCGGAACCGTCAGCTTCGAGGGCCAGGATCTTTCCACCCTGTCTTCTGGCGAAATGCGACGGCTACGCCCTCAGATGCAGATGGTCTTTCAGGACCCGCACGCCTCCCTCAATCCGCGGATGACGGTCAGTTCGATCATCTCCGAGCCATTAAGAGAGCACGACGAGGCGGGCGGCGATGACCGTGATGAAAAGGTCGACGAGCTGCTCGGGCTGGTGGGACTCGCTCCGCGCCACGCCAATCGTTACCCGCACGAGTTTTCTGGCGGCCAGCGACAGCGAATCGGCATTGCCCGGGCGATCGCCCTCAATCCTGACTTCATCGTCTGCGACGAACCGATCGCCGCGCTGGACGTTTCGATCCAGGCCCAGGTGGTCAACCTGCTCGAAAACCTCCAGGACCTCCTCCGCCTCACATATCTATTCATCTCCCACGACCTCTCGATGATTCGTCATATTGCCGACCGGGTGGCCGTGATGTACCTGGGTCGGATCATGGAATTGGCCGAATGCAACCGCCTTTACACCCATCCCCAACACCCTTACACCCGGGCGCTTCTTTCGGCGGTGCCGGTCCCGGATCCCACCATCGAGGCGGTACGGAGGAGGGTGATTCTGGAAGGCGACATCCCCAGCCCCGCCAACCCCCCGCCGGGCTGTCCTTTCAACACCCGCTGTCCCATGGCCCAAGAAAGGTGTGTCGAGGAGGTGCCGGAATGGCGTCAGATCGAATCCGGGCATTGGGTGGCGTGCCACTTCGCCGAAGAGACGCCCGATACCCCGGTGATTACGGCTTCTTCGGGGCCGATCTTGACCGAATCGGAGTAGGCCGAAACGAGCCTCATTGGGGGCCAAGACCACCCGAGGCTGGTAAGTTCGTCTTCTGTCGGGCGCCCTCCGGCATACCGGCGCGTGTTCCGACATATGTTGGACGAATCTCTCTATGGAGGAGACAACTTAATGAAACGATGGCAATGGCTTAGCTTGTTCGCGGCCTTTGCGCTCTTCATCGCGGCCTGTGCCACGGGCACCACCGAAACGACCGCCGATGGAGGAACCGCAACCACCGCTGATGGAGGAGCCACTACCGCAGCCCCAACTGACACCACCGGGGCCGCCCCGACGGGAGAAGCGGGGCAGGGCGGGGACTTCCTCGCCTTCCAATGGCAGGGACCGTCCCAGGCCAACGCTTATCTCTCGACCGGCACCAAGGACCTTCTGGCAGGTTCGCTCGTTCTCGAGCCCCTGGCGGAATGGAGCCCGGGTGGTGAGCTGGTCCCGGCTTTGGCGGCCGAAATCCCTACCCAGGAGAACGGTGGCATCGCCGAGGACTTCAGCTCGATCACCTGGACCCTGAGAGAAGGGCTCCTGTGGTCGGACGGAACCCCGGTGACGGCCGATGACGTGGTGTTCAGCTGGGAGTACTGCTCGAACCCGGAAACCGGCTGTGTGGCCGACTTCTCGACAGTCGAGAGCGTGGTCGCAGATGACGACACCCATGCGACGATCAACTTCACATCTCCCCAACCGTTCCCGTTCATCCACTTCGTGAGCTACACCTATCCGGTTATCCAGCGGGCGCAATTTGCGGATTGCGTCGGAGCGGCGGCCAACGCCTGCACCGAGCAGAACTTCTCGCCGGTCGGCACGGGTCCCTACGTTGTCACCAACCTGGTACCCGAAGACGTCGTTTCCTACGAGATGAACCCGAACTACCGGGGCATCCCCGAGGGCAAGCCCTTCTTCGGCACCGTCACCATCGAGGGTGGGGGTGACGCGGAAGCGACCGCTCGCTCCGTACTCGAAATCGGCGAAGGCGACTACGCCTGGAACCTCCAGGTGGCCCCCGAGATCATCGCTCCGATGGAGGCGGCCGGCAACGGGGTCGTGCAAGTGGCGTTCACCTCGAACGTCGAGCACATCAACCTCAACCAGACCGATCCCGCCGACGACGGCGATCGCTCCGACTACGCCGGTGGGGCCAACCCCCACCCGGTGTTCTTTGACAACCCGGACCTTGCCCGCGCCTTGTCGATGGCGATTAACCGGGAAGAGCTCGTGGCAGTTGGCTACGGACCCGCCGGAATCCCTACCTGCAACATCTGGCCCTCGGAGCCTGCCGTGTCTACCAACATGGACTGGTGCCTGACCCAGGACATCGAAGGGGCCAACGCCCTCCTCGATGAGATCGGCGCAGTTGACTCTGACGGTGATGGCGTCCGCGAGTGGAACGGGATTCCCCTCGAGTTCGATTACGTCACCTCGACCAACGCGGTACGGCAGTCGAACCAGGCGCTGATCGAGAGCTACTGGACCGAGATTGGCGTTGTCGCCAATATGAGGAACGAGGACGCAGGTCTCTTCTTCGACGGCACTGCCGCCAGCGA
>JAICGW010000029.1 GCA_025922945.1 Acidimicrobiia bacterium
CTGAGGCCGCGGCCGAGCTCTATGCCGGGTGGCCACCGGAAGCGATCGCGGCCCAACTGGCAAATCTCGAGGAGGCAGAAAATGGGTCGATCCGGCGGCGTCTTTCCCTAGACCATCACCTCTCGCTACTCCGCGCCATGTTCGAGCAGGATCCCCTGGATGTCGCCGAGCGCTGCCGACAACCCGTGCTGGTGATAGCGGCCGATGACGACACGCCGGGCAAGAAGGATCAGGTGAGCGCCTTCGTGAAACGGTTGGCGAAGGGGCGGGAGGTGTGGAAGCAGGGCCATCATGACCTGCACGCCGAGCAGCCCGCCGGCGTAGTCGAGGTGATAGTGAGAGCCCTGGCGGAGGGGTTCCTTCGATGAGTGGGCTGGTCGTGATCATTGGCTCTGGGGAATTGGGCGAATCGATGCGGTCCACCCATCGTCGAGTTCTCGACCACACCGGCGCCGACTCGGTCACCCTCCTCGACACCCCTTATGGATTCCAAGAGAACGCGGAACCCCTCACCGAACGAATGGTCGCCCACTTCCGGAATGCCTTGGACGCCAAGGTCGAGGTAGCCAGCCTCCAGCGCCCTCATGCTTCCGCGAGTGAGCGCCAAGAATTTCTCGACGCCATCTCGCGCTCCCAGGTTGTCTTCGCTGGTCCCGGATCGCCGAGCTATGCGCTTCGGGTTTGGGAGGGCCTCGGAATGCGAGATGCATTCTCGAAGGTAATCGAACGAGGAGGGGCGGTAGTGATGGCCAGCGCGGCGGCCCTCACGCTTGGAAGAAGAGCTATCCCCGTCTACGAGATCTACAAAGTAGGAGAAGACCTGCATTGGATTGACGGGCTCGATTTGCTCTCGACTATGGGGTTGAAGACAGTGGTCGTCCCACATTGGAACAACCGCGAAGGGGGATTTCATGACACCAGTCATTGCTTCATCGGCGAGCGCCGGTTCCGCGCCCTCGTCCAGATGCTCCCCGCCGACATCTCCGTGATTGGAGTAGAGGAGCACACCTCCGTGCTGATCGATCCCGTGGCGGGATCGCTGCAGGTGATGGGAAAGGGTCGGGCATATCTCAATGACCAACCCATCGAGAATGGACGCGGGCTCGACACGCCGGCATCGCGGCCAGCCTTTGCCGATCTCTTCCCGGAAACGCCAGGGCCGATCGAAGAACCGGAAGGTGAGGTCGCATTGATCGACCTCCTGGTCGAACTGCGAGCAGCGGCACGTGCCCGCAACGACTATGCCGAGTCAGACCGAATCCGGGATGCTCTTGCTCAACTCGACATCGAGGTTCACGATCATCCGCAAGGCCCCACCTGGAATCGACGACACGACCATGCTTAGGACCTGGCTCACCGATCGATTCGATCTCGGACTTCCCTTGATCTCCGCGCCCATGGGCGGTGCCTCCGACGGGCGTTTCGCTGCCGAGGTGTGCCGCCTTGGGGCACTGGGAATGGTGGCGGCCGGAACCCGGACAACTCCCGAATACATCCGTCAGGAAACGGAAATGTTGGCGGCGCACCATGGAGCTTGGGGAGTGGGCTTGCTCGCCTGGGTTGTGGAGCAAAAGCCCGAACTCATCGAAGCCGTCGAGACATTGGCGCCTCCCCTCGTCTCGGTCAGCTATGGCAATTACGCGAGTTATATCCCGCGACTGCACGATGTCGGGTCCACCGTGACCACCCAGGTCAACTCGCTCGCGGAGGCTTTGACCGCAGCGGCCGCAGGTGTGGACTTTCTAATCGCCCGGGGAGGTGAGGGGGGCGGTCATGGTCGGAATGAAATGGCCACGCTCCCGCTCCTGCAGGAGCTGCTCGAGAACATCGACCTGCCCGTAGTGGCCGCGGGAGGTATCGCCACGGGGCGCGGGCTGGCGGCTGTGCTGGCGGCGGGAGCGGCCGGTGCCTGGGTGGGCTCAGCTTTCCTCGCTTGCGAGGAGACTGCCTGGCCCGATGGGTCGAAAAAGCGAGTGGTGGCGGCCGGCGACGGCGACACCATCTACACGACGTCCTTTGATGTTGGGCTCGGTCTGGACTGGCCCCCGGGCTTTGGAGGTCGGGCCCTGGCCAACGACTACTCCGACCGGTGGCACGGCCGCGAACAGGAGCTGGCCGGTTCACCATCGCCTCCCGTGGGGGAAGAGGCGCCGATCTGGGCTGGACAGGGGGTCTCCCTGGTCACGCGTCTACAAACAGTTGCCGATGTCATCGCCGAATTCCAGGAAGCCGAGAACCTACTCCGAAGGTGGTGACTAGATGATCCGGCTCGGGTTTTCGAAAAGCGGCTCGTGATCGACGATCCGCTGAGGCCCGAGCCGGGAAAGGTCAAGTGAGGTTCCCCGGCCGAGAATCAACTCGGCGAGATGACGTCCTACGGCGTGGCAATGCTGGAACCCGTGACCCGAAAACCCGTTGGCCAAGAACAGTCCCCCCAAATCAGGCCACTCGCCGATAATCCCGTTGCCGTCGAGGGTGTTGACCTCGTACAGACCGGTCCAGCCGGAGACGAGATGCAGCGCCTCGAACGCCGGCAGCTGGCTGGCGAGCTCGGGCCAGATCGCGTCGTTGAATTTCTCACGTCTGAATGTGAAGTCGTAGCCCTTGGGATCGTCGGGTTGCGACCAACCAGTTGCGAAACGGCCCTCGCCCTCGGGTAGCAAGTAGAGGCCACTCGGCAGAAACACGCTCGGAAGGCCTCGATTGTCGAGATAGGTGTCGATGACGTAGACGGTCCGCATCACCGGCTCGACCGGAAGGTCGACCCCCGCCGTTGCCGCCAGCGGTGCACACCAGGCTCCGGTGGCGTTGACGACCTTCTCGGTCCTGATGACCTCGCCCGTCGCCAGGGCGACCCCGGCAATCCGACGACGTTCGGCTTTGATCGCGGTGGCTTCTCCGGTTATGAATTGCACTCCCAGCGCCCGCGCCCTGCGCATGTAACCCTGCAACACAGCGTTGGGATCGACCGACCCGTCGCGGGCGCCGTAAGTGCCGCCCAAGTAGCCAGCGCCTGCGTACACGGGAAAACGGTCCCGAATGTCATCGGCCTCGAGCCATTCCACGTCACACCCAAGGCTCCTTTGCCTGGCGAGACCGGCCTGCGCCGCCTCGATGCTTGTTTCATCGGTGAGGAAGAGGTTGCCCTGATAGCGCGGGGATGGCTCCGGCTTCCATTCGCCCACCGCCATCCGATCCGAAAAGCCCTCAATCGCTTCCAGCGCGAACTGCGACATTTGAATGTTTTCCTCCAGGTTGAATTGCACCCGAACATTCCCGTCGGAAAGGACGGTGGAGGAGAACCGATACGTGGGGTCCTTCTCGACCACCACCACCTGGACGTTCGGTTCGAGAGCCTTTAGGTAATAAGCCGTGGCCGAACCCATCGCCGCACCGCCGGCGATGACCACATCGGGACTTTCGATCAAGCAGTGGCTCTCTCGAGGGCCCGGGCCTCACGGCGGCTCGGCCGGGCAGCCCGCACCGAACGACGCATGAAGGCCAGGGCCAGCACCGCCACAACCAGCGCCAGCGCGAGCGCCCCCCCAATCAACTCCCAACTCGGTGCCCGGCCCCAGAACGAGACTTCCTGCAGGGCTCGGATCCCATAAGTCGCCGGGAGCAGGTACGAGACCGGCCGCACCGAAGGCAAAAGGCGATCGATCGAGATGAAGAAGCCGGAAAAGAAGATCGAAACCAGCAGGGTGATCATCGCGTACTGAACAGCCTGGCTCTCTGTCTTGGCCAGGGCCGAGAGAATGAAGCCTATCCCCTGGGCCGCCAGGACCACGAGCAGCACCCCAAAGCCGTACCAGAGCCAGGAGCCGGCCGGGCGGAAATCGAATGCAAAAACAGCGGCGGCGGTGAGGGCGGCACCCACCAGGAGTCCGACCACGACGTTGGCCAGGTACTTGCCGGCGAGCATCTCGCCACCCGAGAGGGGCGATACCCGAAACAATTCGACCGCTCCCTGTGACCTCTCCTTGACCAGCGACAAGGCGGCAAAGGTCAACGTGAGATGCTGGACCAGCAAGGAAACAACGCCCGGTATGTAGAAGTGCATGTCAACGACATCGAGATTCCGATAGTTGACGGCCTGGCCCCGGAAGGGGCTAACCAGAACCGAAGGATCCATGGAGCGAAAATCCTCGAGCGCGGTTTCCAGCTCGTCGAGCTCAGCCCTAAGCCTCTCGAGTTCCGCCACCCGTTCTTCGCCGGTCGACCCTTCAAGGGCCTCGACCCGCGAGAGGGCGGCGTCTAGTGGACCTCCACCTTCCTCGCCGCCTCTGGTCTGTTCGTTGACCCGATCAAGAACGGAGCTTGACGGCCCCATTTGCGCTGCCAGGCTGGTCAGGGCCGATTCCAGCTCGCTCCGCCCGCGTTCGAAGGCGTCGTCGTCTTCGCTCCGGGCGGCTTGCTCCATGGCTTCGACGGCCACCCTGGCCTCGGGGAGCGGCTCTTCCACCTGCTCGGCTTCTTGCTGACCCATCACCACCAGGTCCTGAAGCACTTCACGATTCACTTGGTCGATGGCCCCCACCGCGAATAGCTCTACCACTCCCGACTCGAACGGGTCGATTTGATCGTGAAGGATGGTGATCACTGCCTGCTCACCGGAGCGCACCTTTTCCACGGCATCCTCCGGAATCACTATCGCGATGTTGGCTTGGCGGGAGTCGATCATTGCCGTCGCTTCATCGACGGTTGGCACCACACCGACGAGATCGGCCTGCGCACCGAGGGCGGCCGCGAGGTCGTCGCTGCGCTCGCTGAGGCCGCTACCAGGCGGGGCGACCAGAACTGTTTTGAGAACCGGTGGATCAGGGTCGAAACCGATCCCGAACAGGAACAGGATTAGGAACGGTCCGATAACAAGGGTGAGCAGCAGCCGGGGTTGCCGGAACACTTCCACCATGTCCTTCTTAAAGAAGGCGTATCCGCGGGTGAACCCTCCGGAGATGCCGCGACTGTTAGCCATCGTTGGGCTCCTCGTCGTTGAGGCGGCCAACCAGTTCGACGAAGACGTCGTCGAAGGGCGGCAAGTAGGGCTCCGCCGATTCGAGTTCGAGACCCTTCTCTTTGGCCCAGGTGCCGATCTCTGGCGAGACATCCCCGGCGTCCTCCACGACCAGCCGGTATTCCCCATAACGCCTTTGATCCCAGTCGGTCGCCGAAGCCACTTTCACCAGCTCCTCGATCTGGGCGGGATCGAGCGACGTAGCGAACTTGAGATCGAGCACTTCGCCGCCCATGGCTTGACGGCGGAGCCCATCGGGGGTGTCGGCTGTGAGCAAGCGTCCCTCGGCGAGAACACCAACGATGTCGCAATAGGCAGCCTCACCCACGTACTGGGTGGTAATGAAGAGGGTCCGCCCTTGTTCCTTGAGCTCGAGGAAATGGTCCCAGAACTTGCGCCGGAGGACGGGATCGATTCCCGCCGTGGGCTCGTCGAGGAATAGAAGCTCGGGCCGGTGGATGAGCGTGGCGGCCAGCGCCAACCGCCGCTGCATGCCCCCCGAGGCGTCGCGCAGCAGCCGATGGCGATCATCCCAGAGCTCGACGAACCCCAGCGTCTCCTTGACGCTCTGGTGACGTGCCCGCCAGCCCATTCCGAACAGCGAAGCGACAAAAGAGAGGTTCTGCCGGATCGAGAGCTCGGGATAGAGCACCGAGAGTTGGGGCATGTAACCCAGGTCGGCCCTGGCTCTGCGATCGAATTCCACGGGCCGTTTGCCGAGCACGGTCAGTTGCCCGGAGTCGGGTCGGACCACTCCGGTCATCAGGCGGATCGTTGTGGTCTTGCCCGAGCCGCTCGGGCCGATGAATCCAAAGATGGACCCTTGCGGTACCTCGAGATCGAGATCGAAAACGCCCACCCCTTCCTCGAACTCCTTGGTCAGGCGCTGGGTGGAGATTGCAATCTCGGGTTCGGCACCCGCCCCTTCCACAACCTCCGACTCGTCGGTGGGTGCGGTTTGGGGAAGCTCCGATACGGGAACAATGGCGTCGGTACGTTCGCTAACCAGGCTCAACCTCTCTCTATGACCGAACCCCAGATACCCGATCGCGCCCGCCCCGAAACAGAGGGGCTCGAGGACAACCGATCGTGGCAACACCTATGGCCTCCGCTCTCCTATTGGTCGCGGGCGGCTGTGGTCGTGCTCGGGGTTGTGATCGCGGTTCGGATCCTCGCCGCCCTGCAGAACATCTTGTTGATTGTGCTGGCTGCGTTCGTCGTATCGTTGGGTCTCCAGCCGGCCATCCGCTGGCTGGAAGGCAAGGGCTTTCGGCGCGGCACCGCCATGGCGGTCCTCATCCTGGCTGGACTGCTCGTCATGGCAGGAGCGGCATTGGCAGTGGTGCCGGTGATCGTCGACCAGGCCGCCCAAGCCGTCAGCCGCCTTCCTCAGATATGGGCAGACTTGCGCGAACGGAGCGGAGTGATCGGCGATCTCGCCAACCGCTTTGACGTCGGGAGCGGCCTCCCCGCCGACTTCGATCCGGTTGCCTTCGTCGGCCCGGTCCTAGTGACGCTTTTCAATGTCATCACGTTGTTGTTGCTGACTCCCTATTTCGCGGTCAGCTTTCCGAGCCTGAAGCTGGCGGTATTCCGGCTGATCGCCCGCGATCGCCGCGAGGACTATGTGTACATGGTCAATCGGGCGGTCGACCTCACCGCCAATTACATAATCGGCAACCTGATCATCAGCCTGGCGGCAGGGGTCGTCGCCTTCATCGTCTTCACTGCGATCGGGCTCCCCTACGCCTTGGCCCTCGCCACCTGGGTGGGGTTGATGGACCTGATACCCGCCATCGGGGCGTTGATCGGGATGATCCCGGCGCTGATAGTTGCCTCGCAGGTGGGAATGCGCGAAGTCGTGTTCGCTGTCATCTTCTTCGTGCTCTACCAACAGTTCGAGAACTACGTCATTGCCCCCCGGGTCATGCGTAAGGCGGTGAACCTCAACCCCGCCTTGGTGGTAATCGCTTTGCTGGTCGGGGGCAGCCTCGCTGGCCTTGTGGGGGCTCTGCTCGCCTTGCCGGTGGCGGCGCTGGTCAAGGTCCTCGTCACCGAATTCCTGGTTGAACGCCGCCTCGAGACCGTACGCGGGGATGCCCCTGAGGAGAACCTGGCCCGGCGGCGTTTACGGGGCAGCTTGGGCAGCCGGCCCCTCCCTTGACCCCACTCCTTCTTACTTAAGAATGGAATCGCTGCGGGTGTCGCGTCGGACCGTGATCCAGCGACGGCATCCGAACTCGTGGAACCATCGCTCGGTCACCTCGCCTTCGCGGTTGGTGCGGAAGAAACCGCGGTCCAAGTCGATCGCTTGGGGGTCGGTCATCGTCTCGGGGACCGTCGGGATCTCGGCATAACGGAATTCCTCCACCGAGCGGAGTCCACAGTGAAGACAGGTCAGGAACAACATCTACTGAGTTCCCGCTGATCCGCGGTCGGAGAGGGTCCGGTCGTTGACGAAGCGGTCGAGGCCAAAGGGAGCGATCAGACTCGGCACCACGCCGGTAGCGATCAATGCCGCCATCGCCTCGCCGCCGGCCGGGATGGCCTTGAAACCCCACGTCCCCCAGCCGGTCGTGACCAGGAGACCTTGCACGTCAGTTGGTCCCATCACCGGCGAGTAGTCGGGGGACATGTCGCACACTCCGGTCCACTGTCGTAAGACTTTCAAATCGGCCAAGAACGGAAGAAGGACCAGAGCGCGACCGGCACACGAAGAGAGGAATCCGTAACTCGACCGATATGAGTAGGAGGGCTGCCGATCGATCTCGGCGCCGATGAGGATCTCGCCGCGAGCAGTCTGGCTGGCATAGAACAACAACTCCGTCGAGGCGACGATGGCGTCGAGGCCCTGCTGGTAGTGGTTGGTCACGAATGCTTGCAACGGATGGGTCCGAATTGGAAGACGGAGACCGGCCATGGCGGCGATGGTGCTGACTTGCCCACCCAACGCGAGTAGAACCGTCCCCGCGCCGATGAACCCGCGATCGGTCTCGACCCCCAGGATGCGATCGGCATCGACTTGGAGCCCGATCACCCGGGTTCGCTGATGGACCTCGACCCCCCCTCTCATCGCCCCCTCGGCCAACGACCAGACCACGCGATCGTGGCGGGCGGTGGCCCCCCGGGGGTGATAGGAGGCTCCCAACACGGGGTAGCGTCCCCCACCGGACAAATCGATCTGGGGACAGATCGCCTTGATCTCTTCGGGGCCGATGAAGACCGTGTCCGAACCGTACGCCTGGTTGAGGGCGGCGCGGGCTCGCTCTGCCCGTAGCCCCATTTCGGTATGGGCGATCCAGAGCAGGCCCTTTTCCTTGTGCATGATCCAGCGCCCGGTTTCGTCCTCGAGCCGCTGGTAGAGCTCGAGGGAGTGCTGATAGAAGCGCACCGCCTCGGGCACCCCGTAGTTGGCGCGGATGACGGTGGTGTTGCGGCCCGAGTTGCCCGAACCGATGTAGCCGCGCTCGAGGACGGCGACGTTGGTAATTCCATGGCGCGTCGCCAGGTAGTACGCCGTCGCCAGGCCGTGGCCTCCGCCGCCCACGATCACCACGTCGTAGGAGGATCGAAGCTCTTCCGGCCAACGCAGCCGCACTTTCGACTCGACGAACTCGTTCACGTTCCCAAGCGCTCCTCCAGTTCGAGCCCAAAGGGGGCGGCCGTGATGATCATGCTCTGGTTGCCGTCGAGATAGACCTTGACCGACAGACCGGCGAGCATGCCCTGAACAAGGACCGGTCGTTCGGGCGGTGCTGGCCACAAAGCATGGGTGGCGATCAGGTCCAGGGCGTGCTCCTCGGTCATTTGGATCGAGACCCACCCCGTGTCGGGCTCGACGATCGCATGGGGATCGGTGACCACAACCTCGTTTTCTCCCAGAACCAGGGCATCGTCGGGGGCGAAACGAAGGACCACCCCCCTCCCCGCTGAGGGGGGAGGAACAGGGAGCGTGCCGCTTAGTTCGTCGAGTGAAGCCGGATCGGCCACGACCCGCCAACCGGCGAGACCTTCAACCACGGGCGCGCTCGCCGGAAGGGTCGTAGAAGGGATGAGCAGCATGACGGGCCACCCGGCCATCGACCTGAACCTCTTCCGGAAATCGATCGTCCTCAAGTCGGACCCACCCCAACATCACTGTCTTGCCAAGCACGGGGGAAAAGCGCGACGAGGTCACCTGTCCGACCGGGGCATCTCCGTGGATCAAAATCGAGCCCTCCACGGGCGCCGGCCCATCCATCTCCCAGCCCACCAGACGCTTGTTGAGTGGAATGAGGTTGGTTCGCAGCAGCGCCTGCTTGCCAACGAAGTCCGCCTTGTCGAGACGGGCCGCCCATTCGAGACCCAGCCGCCGTGGGGTGGAGTCGTATTCGGAATCCATCCCGACGATGAAATGGCCTTTCTCCAATCGCAAGGTAAAAAGCGCATCGAGGCCATGGGGATATAGGTCGATATCGGAGCCGGCTGCTTCCAGGGCGCGCCACAACTCCACCGACCGGTCGACCGGATGGTGTAGTTCGAAGGAGACCTCCCCCGTGAACGAGAGGCGGATGATCCGGCAGGGAATGCCGGCCACGTCCGCTTGGGTGTGCGCCAGGTAGCCGGGGAGGTCGCTCACCCCGAGGCGGTTCATGAGCTCCTTGGCCCGGGGGCCGGTGACGTTGATGGCCCCGAGCGACATGGTCCGATCGAGAATGCGGACATCTAGGCCAAAGGTCTCGGCCCAATCCCGCACCCACATCTCGGCGAAGGAGGCTCCTCCCGAAGTGAAGGTCAGGAAGAAACGAGTATCACTGAGGCGGCAGATGAGGCCGTCGTCGATGACATACCCTCGTTCATCGAGCAGCAAGGCATACCGCACCCCGCCCGGCTTGAGGTCCTCTACCCGGCAAGGGTAAAGGCGCTCCAGCAGCTCCACCGCACCCGGCCCGGCCACCAGCATCTTGCCCAGGGTTCCGACATCGCCCAGGGAGGCCGCGGTACGAACGGCCCGGTATTCGGCGTCCACATCGGGGTACCGCCACGGTCTCCACCACCCTCCGAACCGATCCATGATCGCCCCCAGTCGGAGGTGCTCTTGGTGAAGGGAGGTACGTCGGAAGGGAGCCAGATCGAAGCCCGCCGCCGCCTCGGACATCGTCAGCTGACGAGTCACCGGCCGGGCCGTGAAGGCTGATGGCGCCTGCGATTGGCGGGCGGCGAGGTACGAGCGCAGGTGGGGAAGGCAGACTCCGCCCTGGCAGGTTCCGGTCCCCGCCAGCGTCGCCCGTTTGACGAGCTCCATCTCTTGAAAGCCCCGATCCCAGACCGAATCGAGGTCGGAGACTTCAACCTTCGAGCAGGGACAGACGGTCCCGGTCAGGGGAGGAGGTGGCAACTCGCCGGGCATGGCTGCCTCTCCCACGGTCTCTATTTCGAGGCCCTCACCCATCCGGGCGAGGGCGTCACGGGGGTGGAGGCCCAGGTCCACTATCACCGAGTCGCACTCCAGGCGAGACCCGTCCTCCAGGATGACGCCGGTGACATGCCCTTCCCCCACGAAGCGCTGTGGGTGCTGAGTGAGTTGGACCGTCCTTCCGAGGTCGATTCCGGCCGAGGACAATTTCTCGGCGGCCCGCTGGGTGAAGATCCCGGCTAGATCCGATCCAGGACAAATCGGTTGTTCCTCGGCGGCGCCGGTGGCCACGATCACGCGCTGGCACCGGGCGTGGACCATCCCTGCGGGAGTCCGCACGATCACCATAGGTCCGGCGTAAATACCGATCACTTCTTCCCCGCGACCGGCATCGAAGGAGAGGACTTCGCCCGAGACGTCCGCCGCCGCCCGACGGCCCGCCTCCCCCTGACCGACGATCACCAGGTCGGCAAAAACGGTTCGCACCTCCACCGGTGCTTGCACGGTTGACTCTGGGAGGGGAGGGTCGCCGGCTTGGGACTCGACCACCATGCCGGCCGCGGCCGTGGTCTGACAACTACGGACATAGGCCACTCCGTCGACCCTGACCAGGCAATGGGGACAATCGCCCCCGAGACAGATGCAGCCGCCCCCAGTGGGGTGGATCCCCGCGCGCAGGAGCGCGACTGCGATCGAGTCTCCGGGCGCGAACGAAATGTCGCGGCCGTCGAAAGTGAAGCTCAAAACTCCACCAGGGTGCGCAAGCCCTCGCCCCGCTGCATGCGCTCGAAGGCTTCGTCGATCCCCTCGATATCTGTGCGATGGGTCACTGTGCGGCCGAGATCGATGGCCCCGGAGAGGATCTCTTCGGCGAGAGCGGCGATCTCTCGGGCGGGGTTGCCGGAACCGTAGAAGGAGCCCAAGAGACTTTTCTCGGATGCGAATTCGATTGCTGCGATCTGGGCGTCGGCACCGACAGGGGCAATGCCCACCACCACGACCGCCCCGCCGGGCGCCGTCAGCCGCCAGGCCGCCGCGATCGTCTCTGGACGCCCGACCACTTCGAATACCCAGTCGAAGGTGCCCTCGACCCCGTCCGGAGGCACGAAGGCGGTCGCTCCTTGCGCCAGGGCCAGCTCGGCCTTGGCCGCGATGGGATCGATCGCGACCACCACCTCAGCTCCCGCCGCCGCGGCGGCGGCTATCACCTGCAGACCCACGCCGCCGGTCCCGATTACCGCCACCCGATCGCCAGCACGTACCTTGGCTTTGTTGCGAACCGCGCCAAATCCTGTGACGACCGCACAGCCGAGGAGGGCGGCATCGGCAAATCCGATTGCGGGAGGCATCTTCACTACCGATTGCTCGGGAACGACCGTCCGTTCGGCGAAGGCACCCACGGTCAGGAACTGCTGGAGCGGCGAGCCATCGCCCCGAAACATCCGGAAACCGCCGTCCAGCATCGTGCCACCGAAGGCAGCCACCGACCCGGGCTCGCAGAGATTGGCCTGATCGCGGCGGCACTGGCGGCACTCGCCACAGGCAGGGAGAAAACAAAACGCCACCTGATCTCCCGGCGCCACGCTCTGCACACCGCTGCCCACCGTTCTCACCACCCCCGCTCCCTCGTGACCGAGGACGGTGGGGAATCGCCGCCGCCCCAGGTGGCCGAGGGCGAGGTGGAGATCGGAGTGACACACCCCCGCCGCCCGTAGTTCAACCTCGACCTCGCCTGGACCCGGAGCGGTTAAATCGATCTCTTCGACTGACGGCTTCTCACCCGCCATTAACCAGACCGCTGCCTTCACCCGACCCTCCATTGCTCAAGAGAGTCAAATTCCGGAACGACCCCCAAACCGGAGCCGAGGGGGGCGACCAAGTTGCCCTCGGCGTCCAAGGAGATTGGTTGCGGCAGCATGAAGTCGCGTCGCTCAGACGTCCACGCGGGCGGATCGAAGGGATACTCCAGGTAGGGAGCGTTGGAGAACGCGAGGGCGACCTGGAGGTTGGCGATCAGGCCGAAGCCTGTCGTCCAGGTGTGCGGTGACCATGAGATGGACTTCTCCTCGGCCCATCGGGCCACTTGACGACAACCCCCCACCCCACCCGCCAGCACGACATCGGTCTGAATCACATCCACAACTTCCGTGAGACGACGAGTCGCATCGAGGCTGCGCAACATTTCGCCCGCCGCGACCGGGGTCGAAGCGCTGGATCTGAGCTGGTCATAGCCCTCCAAATGAGCCGGATCGAGTGGCTCCTCGAGCCAGAAAACGTCGAGGTCGTCACAGATCGACAGACACTCCCGGGCGATGGCGAGATCCCACCTAGGAGTGAGGTCGCCGGGCATGCGCCAGCCCTGGTTGGCGTCGACCATCAGAGCGAATTGATCTCCAAGTGCAAATCGCGCCGCCTCGACAACCTTCATGTCTTGTTGCCATTCCCGGCCGAGCCTGATCTTGGCGGCACCGACTCCGAGGTCCTTTGCCGCCAACAGGCGCTCTATTCGTTGCTCCGGACCAATTAGCTCCCCGGTCGACTGATACACCGGATAGCGGTCGGCATCGCCGCCAAGGAACTGCCAGAGCGGCACGCCGGCGGCCCGGGCCAGGGCATCCCAAACCGCGACCTCTACCGTCCAGTTCCGGCCCCCATGAAAGTCGACGGTCTCGCAAACCGCCAGAACTCGATCGGTCTCCTCCGCCGCGACTCCCACCAGCAAAGAAGCAAGAAGGTCGACGTCGGGCACGCTCGCCCCGCCGCAATATCCCGAGACTCCTTCGTCGGTCTCAACGATGACGATGGTCTCGCTGAAGAAATGGCGGGGATTCGGGTCCCAGGCGGCGAGGAACGGAGGATCGAGCGGACACCGATAGGAACGCGCCTCCAGGGATGCGATTTTCATCGAAAGTGCGACATCGTTGGCTAACTATCCCAGCAATCCCTGCTGGGTGAGCCATTCGGAAGCCACCTCCTGGATGTCACGCTCCTCAACCTCCACCTCCACGCCAAGCTTCGAGAGCTCCTCCGTGGTCAACCGAGACGACACCTCATTCAATAGCGCGATGAAGGCGTCCTCGTCGTCGAGTGCGGCTAAAAGCTCGTCGCGAACCAACGGGGCAATATTCTCAGCCGGTTGGGTGCCAAGATCGTCGGTCAGCTCAACGAATCCGTACTGGACAATCGCCGGTTGGTTCGCACACAACCAGGCCACGTCGATTGCCCCTCCATTGAGTGCCTCGGCCATAGGCACCTCGCAGGCGTCAAAGGACTCCCGCAAGGCTGGCGGATAGTCCAGCCCGTATAGCTCCAGTGCGCCTCTGCACTGCGGATTGGCATCGCAATCCGGAGGCAAGCCCCAAATGAGCTCATCCTGGACCGCCACCAAATCGCCAATCGAATCCAAGTCGAATTGCTCAGCGGTTTCGGAGCGGACTGCAGCAGTATTGGTGTCCTCACCGGGGGTGATGTCCAAGACGGTGATCTGCCGCGGCTCGAGTATCTCTTGCAACCGCTCGGCGTTGGTCTCACCATCGCCTGTGATCTGGCTGGTGTCGTAGTACCCGAGGCCGGAGCCGACGTACTCGGGGACCAAGTCGACCTCTCCCTCCTCGAGCGCCGGAACCCTTTCCTGACGGGTGCCAAGACTCGATAAACGGTCCACCGCATAGCCCTCAGTTTCCAGCACCTGCGCGTAGATTTCGGCAATCAGCCTGGATTCATAGAAGTTGTCGGATCCGACTCGAATCACCGGCTGATCGCCGGATCCAGATCCGTCGCAGGCCGCCAAAAGAAATCCCACCACGAACAGGGAGACAAGAAGTTTCTTTCCTCTCATAGTTGCCCCCGGCTGATCCTACGTCTGGCTCGTATGGGTCCTCGGGTCCCACTGCACAGGGAGCGATTGTGGTTTACGAAAGACCAAGCCCGTGGGACCCTCATTGGTGCGATCGAGGCGAACAGCCGGCCAGAGATCGAGAACAGCGTTGAGGGCAGCCAATGTCTCCATCTTCGCCAGGTGGATGCCAATGCAGGCGTGGGGTCCCTGGGCAAAGGCGAGGTGTGCCCGGGCATTGGGACGCAGAACATCGAAACGATCCGGATGAGGAAAGGTCTCAGGATCACGATTAGCCGCGGTGAGCGACACAATTACCAGATCTCCCTTTCGGATCGGGGCGCCGGCCAGGTCGATGTCCCTGGTGGAGTATCTGTCGACGCGGCCCGCAGCTGGTTCCAGGCGGAGAGATTCTTCGACCGCTTGCCGCCCCAGTGACCGATCGTTTCGAACCAGTTCTAATTGCTCGGGATTTGTGAGCAAATGCCAGAAGAGGCTGGTGGTCATGCCCTCGCTGGTCTCGATACCCCCGAACATCATGACCGCCGCGTTTGAGATCAGCTCTTTCGAGGTGAGCTCGCTTCGCGCGGCGGCAAGGAGACCGGTCCGGGTGGCGGCGCTCTTGGATACCTGCTCCCCGAGCTGAATGACGGCCTCGCGTCCTGCCCCGGTAGCAGGCTCTCCCCTCGAAAGCCGATCGACGTCCCCGACAATGCCTTCGTACCAGTCGAGGACTGTTCCCACCTCGACCTCGACCAGGTCGAGGGCCGCAGAAACCACCGCCACCGCCAACGGCCCGGCGAGATCCCGCCGAATCTCTGCCCTCCCCAGCGGGGCAAGGTCTCCGACCAGGCGTCGAGCTTTCTGATTGACCCGGTCCGTGAATCGGTCTCGAACTTGGGCATGCAACAGCGCGCCGGCAAACGGATCTCGATGCCGCCGATGCTCGGGCCCGTCGAGGGACAACATGCTCGGACCGACCACCTGGGCGGTCGAGAAGCGGGGATCATCGACGGTAAACGCCTCCGCATCGCGCATGACCTGAATACATAGGTCACGTCTCGTAACCAGCCAACCATCCAGCACCGAAACCCAGCTCACCGGTTCTTCGCTCCGGAGCCGGGCTAGATAGGGATGCGGATCGGTCGACAGCTGTTCGAGAGTTAGTGCCTCACCGAGAAGCGACGACGACATACGAGAAATCTTCGGGAGCAGTTACGCGGCTGGCATTGGGCTCATCAGCTGGAAGTAATTGTCGTCGGGATCGGCGAAGGTGGCGATGAAGCCGTCGTCGGCTTCGCCCAGGGTGTAAGGCTCTCGCACGACGGTGGCCCCGGCCGCCTTGAGACGGTCGAAGTCAGCCTTGACATCGGTCGACTCGATGTTCCAGATGATGCGACCGGGATGGGCATTCTGGCCTTTCACCTGATCGTGGGCGCCAACCGTCATCGCTCCGGACCCGATCATCCAGCCGACAAATCCCTCCATGTCCCAACTGGGCTGACCAAAAAGCTTGGTGTAGTACTCCACCAGCCGCTCCGGGTTTGCCGAACCGATGAGGACGCTGTTGAGGTTCACGCTGTCTCCTTTCGGCCGCCAGCGTAGGTAGGACTAGTGGGCTAGTCCGTGGTGAGTCTCCCGAAGCTCCCGGACCGCATGCCAAACCCGGGACTTTCGGTAGTCCCAGTATTTGGTCCGCTCGATCTCAATCGATCCTCCCCCGCCAATGCCGCCGGGGAGATAGCCATTGTGGATCCGAACCGTCTCATAGAAGACCGGAGCCAGTTGGAGCGCCGCCTTGGCGTGGATAGCGGATGCGCGCCACTGGTCACGAGTATCGGGGAGGTCATGCAGCACCAGGTTGGCCCAGTTGCCGTCAGCCAGCTCCATCGAGCTGTAACTGAGGATGCCGTGAAAGTTGCGGAACTCGAGCACGATCTCGGCGTTGGCCTCTTCCAACGGAGTGATATCACGATCGAGGTAGCGCTCGCCAAAAAACCCGACTACGTAAACATCGCCAGGCTCGTTCAATCGCAGTGGAGCGGAGACGATGGTTCGGCGATGAAGGCCATTGACCTCCCACTCCATCGGGGGATAGGCGTGATATCGGTCGGGCTCGCCCCGAGCGAGAGTGGCCCGTAGATCCTCCAGCATGTAGCCCAAAATCGCCTGATCGCGGTCGTAAAGCCGAACCGAGGTGAAGGGCCTCCTGGCAACCGATTGGGTGGGAGCAAGCGAGCGTATGGCCATGGCTATCTGCGCGGGTATTTCGGCCAAAAATTAGCGATCACAAGGCAGATTTCCTGGCGCAGGATTCACCCGTTTGACGTGCCATCTGCAAATTCGGTGCAGGGCAACCGTCCATGGATCTCGACCCTACACATAGGATGACCGGCCGATATGCACCTGGCAGTGTCGTCCGGGCTTTCCAAGCCGCAGAATCGACTATTCGATAGGCGGTTGGCCCACGCAGCCAAGGAGCTGGGACTCGTCCTCACCGGGGCGAGCGGGCCCGAGCAGGCCGACCTCGCCTACGTTTGCGGATTACCTGCGAGCCGAATGCTGAGCACGCATTTCCCCCTCGTGGCGCCAGTTCTTCCTACCTCCCGTTATCAGCACCAACCCTGGTACTTCGTCGACGTCCTGGCCCGAGACGCGGAAACAGGACTGGGGACAGGACGTTGGGCATACAACCAGACCTCTTCGTTTTCCGGTTGGTTGGCTGTCCATCACGGCCTGCGTCTTCACCATGTCGATCCTGAGCAACTGGAGTGGGTCGAGACCGGATCGCATGCCTACTCCCTTTCGGTTCTGCGCCGTGGAGACGCTGATTTGGCGGGAGTTGACTCGATGATCCTCGACCTCGATTCTCAACTGGCGCAGGACCTGATCGTGATCGACTCCTGGGGCCCGTGGCCGACCCCACCGGTCATGGCGGCACGGTCCCTCGATCCGGGGTTGGTCGAAGAGCTGGCTTCAGCCTTCCTGGGAACCGACGAGGCCATCACCTGGGTCACCCTCGACCCCGGTCACCTCGAACCGATTCAGGTCGTTGCGGGGTCGGCCGTGACTTCGGCCGGTGGCTGACCCTGTAGTAGGCGCAGTTCCTCGATAGGAATATGGCAGCGCTTGAACCAGCCCGGTTCGGCTTCCTCTAGCGGGGGTTCAACCGTCTCGCAGATCACACCAATCTTGCGAGGGCAGCGGGTCTGAAAAACACAGCCGGAGGGAGGATTCGACGCCGCCGGAATCTCTCCTTCGAGACGAATGCGGGTGTCCTCTTCCAGATCCGGCGAGGCGGAGAGGAGAGCCTCGGTATAGGGATGGTGAGGGCCGGCGAAGACCCGGGGGGAGGAGCCGACCTCCATCAGCCTGCCCAGATACATCACCGCCACCCGATCGGCGATGTAGCGAACCACATTGAGGTCATGGGAGATGAACAGATAGGAGACGTTCTCTTCCGCCTGCAGCTCGGCGAGCAGGTTGATGATCGCTGCTTGGACAGAAACGTCCAGCGCCGAGGTCGGCTCATCGCAGATGACCAGAGCGGGGGTTCCGGCGAAAGCGCGGGCGATCGCTACCCGCTGCTTGAGCCCGCCCGATAGCTGCCGAGGTTTGGCCAGCAAATGTTGGCTCCCCATCCGAACCTCCCGCATCAGGTTCTTGGTTCGATCGTCGGTCTCCTTCCTCCCTTCCCGGCGGAGCAACCGGACGGCGCGGCCGATGATTCGGCGCACGGAGTGGCGGCGATTAAGGGCGCTGTCCGGATTCTGGAAGACCATCTGAATGGCCCCGATCTCACCCTGGGTGCGCTGTGCCACCTTGGCTGACAACCCCTTCCCGCTGAGGGCGATGACGGTTCCGTCGTCGGGGGCATGAATCCCGAGCAGCACTTTGGCCAGCGTCGACTTCCCCGAACCGGACTCTCCCACCAGGGCAACGGTCTCGCCCACTCGAATCTCGAGGTCGATGTCGTGGAGGGCATAGACCGGAGCTCCGTCCTGGACAAAGGTCTTGGAGGCATTGGTGATGGCCAAAAGCGTCTCCTCGCTGCGTTCGCGCCGGGGCGCGGCCTCCGGCACGGTTCTCGGCAGCTCCTGGGCCCGGTCCCAGAAATGGCAACGGCTGACTGAGTCACCCGGTACCGGGATCAGTTCGGGCTCGACCTCCCGGCAGATGTCCTGGACGTTGCCGCACCGCTCGGCGTAGATGCATCCCGTGATTTCGGCGCCGAGCGGTGGCAAAAAGCCGGGGATGGTGTCAAGCGTGGTCTCGTCGCGCCGTCCCGTCTCGGGGCTGGGAAGGCAGCGCAAGAGGCCAACGGTGTAAGGATGGCTTGGGTTGTTGAACGTCTCCTCGGTCGGTCCGACCGCCATCAACCTTCCGGCGTACAAAACCGCCACTCGATCACACATCTTGCGAATCACCGCCAGGCTGTGGCTGATAAAGAGGACCGACGTTCCGATTTCGTCGCGCAAGTCCCTAACCAGATCCAACACCTCGGCTTCGACCGTCGCATCGAGACCGGTGGTGGGTTCGTCCAGAATGAGAAGCGCTGGTCGGGAAGCGATCGCCATGGCGATCACGACCCGCTGGAGCATGCCGCCCGAAAGTTGATGCGGGTAGCGCCTCATCACCCGGATCGGATCGGCGATCTGCACCTTGTCGAGCACCTGGCGAACCCGCCCCTCTCGCTCACGGGCCGGGACCCCCATCAGCTCGAACACATCCTCCACCTGGCGCCCAATCCGGATCGATGGGTTGAGCGCGGTACCCGGGTTCTGATAGACCATCGAGATCTTGTTGACCCGCAGGTCGCGTAGTTCGCGCGGGCTCAGGTCGGTGACATCGCGACCGGCGAGACGGATCGATCCCTGAGTGACCCGACCGTTGCGGGGGAGGTAGTGCATGATCGCCATCGCCACCGTCGATTTGCCGCAGCCCGATTCACCCACCAAACCGAATGACTCGCCCCGCTCCACTGTGAAGTTGATATCGCGCAAGGCGGATTTCCAGTCGGGACCGATCCGGTACTCGAGGGCGAGATCGCGTACCTCGAGCGCCGGGTGAGTGATGGCAGTTTGGGCGGTCATTCGAATGCCTGGCTGATCGAGTCGGCAACCAGGTTGACCGCCACCACCAGGGAGGCAATCGCCAGGGCGGGGAACAAGACCGGCCACCAGATCCCGCCGGTGAGGTATCCGCGGTGCTGAGCGATCATCAGGCCCCAATCTGGAATCGAAGGCTCGATGCCGAAGCCGAGGAAAGACAGTGCCAAGACGGTAAATATTGCATACCCCAGACGAACCGTGAACTCAACGATGATGACATTGGCAACGTTGGGCAGGATCTCCACAAAGAGCACGTAGAGCCCGTTGTCCCTCCGCAGTTGGGCGGCCGTGACGTAGTCCAGCTGACGCTCGGAGAGGACCGCAGCCCGCACGGTCTTGGCAATGATCGGGGTGAAAACGAGCCCAATGACAACGATCACCCCGAGAGTGTTGGGACCGAGGGCAGTCAGAGCCAGCATCCCGGTGATCACCAGTGGGATCGAAAGAAAGGCATCGAGAATGCGGCTGAGGATCTCGTCGACGATGCCCCCGGCGTAGCCCACCACCAGACCCAGGGCGGTGCCGAAGATCGTCCCCAGCACCGTGGCGGCCAGGGCCACCGTCAGCACCTGGCGCGCCCCCGCCAGGACCCGGGAAAGGACGTCCCGCCCTAACTCGTCGGTCCCCAGAGGGTGCTCGCCCGACGGCGCCTCGAGCCGGTTGAGCACATCGGCCGGAGTCCCCAACGGATCGAAGGGAGTCACAAAGTCGCCGAAGATCGCGAAGACCACCCAGATGACAACGATGGTGGCCCCTACCCAGAAGGTGGCGGATCGGCGCAGAACTTGCCAGCGTTGGGACCGGGTGGCCTGAGGAATCGTCAACCGGAACCCGCCAGCCGAATGCGAGGGTTGAGCCACGAATAGGCCAGGTCGGCCAGAAGCATCGAACCTTGGAACATTGCTCCGACCACCAGCACCCCTCCGGCCAAGAGCGGGAAGTCGGCATTCTGGGCAGCGCTGTAGAGCAGCTGACCGATCCCCTGGTATGAGAAGAGGACCTCGACCACCACCAGGCCGCCGATCAGATAGCCCATCTGGGAGGCAACCACGGCGATGGTGGGAAGCAAGGCATTGCGAAGCACTTCCCGCCGGATGACCACGCGCCGGGGGAGGCCTTTGAGGATGGCGGTGCGGGTGTAGTCGGCTTCCATGGCCTCAATGACCCCGGCGCGGGTGATGCGGGCGATGTATCCGAACAACACCAGGGTCAGGCAGATCGCCGGCAAGAGCAGATGGCGCATTTGGGTGAAGAAACCCGAGCCCCTCGGCGCCGACGCGGTCCCCGGCAGCCATCCGAGGGTTACCGCAAAGATCAGGATCAGAACGATCCCGGAGACGAATTCCGGGATGACTGTGGCGGAGAGACCGCCGACGGTGATCAGCCGATCGATGAGACGACCGCGCCGGAGGGCCGCGAGGATCCCGCCCCAAATCGAGAGGGGGACCACGATGACGAAGGCCAGCGCGGCCAGCTTGGCCGAGTTGATCAGAGCCCTCCCCACCAGCTCGGTTACCGGTCGTGCAAATGTGATCGAATCTCCGAGGTCACCGGTAACCGCGCCCCCGATCCAATCGGTGTACTGGACCAAAGGAGGTCGGTCGGTTCCCAAACGAGCGTTGAGGGCGTCGACTGACTCCTGGGTGGCAAATGGACCCAGCACCCGTCGTCCCACGTCTCCCGGAAGAAGCTGCGTCCCGATGAATACCAGGACGCTAAGCAAGGCAAGCGTGATGAGTGCAAGACCGAAGCGGCGCAGGACGAACCTACCCATCATGCGCCGATCGGCCTCCTAAACGATCCCAGGGCTGGAGTCGATCCGGGTCTCTCCTGGAGGGTTAGGCGAAGGTCGCGTTGATCAGGTCGACGTGGCCCATCCCGGTGACTGCAATTCCCGAGAAGTTCGGTTGCGTAATCGTGATGTGGTCGACGTAGTAGGGAACGATGAACGGCACCTCGTCGTTGAGCAGCGTCTGGATCTCTCCCGCCAGCTGACGCTGGGTGTCGAGATCCGGAGCGCTGGCGAACTGGGCATAGAGGTCGTCGTACGCCTCATTTACCCAGTGGGAGGCGTTCCAGGTTCCGTCGCTCAAAAGCGGCGCCGCCATATAGACGTTGGGAACCCCACGGTGGCCATAGTTGACGATTCCCATCGAACCGGCCGCAGCCAGCCAGTAATCGTTGTAGTAGGTCCCGGAGTCGTATACCCCAACTTGGAGGTCAATGCCCACCTGGGAGGCCGACGCCTGGATCAGCTGGGCAAGATCCTCAACCTCGGCAAACTGCAAGGTGTCGAGCGGAGCCGAAAAACTGCCGACTCCGGCGGCATCCAGCAGGCCCTGAGCCGCCGTCAAGTCCTCGTCCCTTTGGGCAGGGGTGTCGGGGCTGTACATCGGGAAAAGCGACCAGATCGGGTGGTCATTGCCCACAGTGCCATAGCCCGCCAGAAGCCCATCGATCAAGACCTGCCGATTCAGCGTCAGCGCCACCGCCTGACGAACCCGCTTGTCATTGAACGGCGGCGCCGAGGTGTCGAAGTACACCTGGCGGTGCTGGGCAGTGGAGATGCTGGCGACGGTCGCATCGGGGCTCTCTAGGAGCGCTTGCCCGCCGGAGGAAGAGATGTGGGGGATGGTGTCCACCCGTCCCTCTTGGAACGCGCTGACCGCGACTGCCTCATCGTCGTACCAGAGCACCTCGAGACGTTCCGGCTGGGCGCTGTTATCGCCCCAATAGTTCTGGTTCTTGACAAACGAGGCCGAAACACCTTGCTCCAGGTTTTCGATTTGCCAGATACCGGTGCCAGGGAACTCGGCTTCGTAGCTTCCCTCCGCATAGCCGTCCCAGAACGACGCCGGGACAATGATTGCGTTGTAGTTGTCCGAGCTGACGAAGAACGGAAAGCTCCCATTGGGCCGGGCAAGCGTGAACTCGACCGTGGCGTCATCGAGGGCGACGATGTTGGCAGGGTCGACTCCGAAGGTCTCGTAGGCTGAAGCGGCGTTGCCTTCGGCGATGTTGTTGAACACAGCGACGACGTCCGCCGCCACCATCGGCGAACCGTCGTGATAGGTCACACCCTGACGAAGGTGGAACGTCCATACGTCGAGCGTGTCATTCGGCTCCCAGCTCTCAGCCAGGACCGGGATCAAGTTGAGCTCGGCGTCGGAAAAGGTCAGATACTGACCAGTCTGTCCGAGGATCGCTAGCCGCCCCTCGTCGTTGGTCAACACCGGATCAATTGCCCCCGCCGGGGTGATCATGGCCGCGCGAATGGTGCCCGCTCCGGCCGCACCGGTGGTTCCGGTGGCGCCCGTTGTGCCGGTAGCGCCGGTGGTTCCCGGCCCACCGGCGGTGGTCACCGCACCGCCCAGGGTGGTGGTGACATCGTCGGTAGCGCAGGCGGTGGCGACAAAGCCGAGAACGGAAAACGACATCCCGACAATCGTCCCCCGCCGGATGAAGTCTCGGCGGGTGATCTTGCCAGCCGCATACTCGTCGATGATATGGTTCTCGATCGGACTCGCTTTTCGCCGGATGGCGTCCAGTCGCTCCCGAACGAAGGGGCTCTTCTTAGCTCTCATCTGTTCTCCTCGTTCCGGCGGACCTGTTCACCTTGACCGATCCGCGACTTTCCCACGATACCGATCAATAGCCGCGTCAGGGCTGAAAACTAGGACTCGGGAGGCGCGCCTCCCTCGGCGGTGCGCCGACTGACGTATTCGTCCAGCTCTTCTTTGATGCCATCATCGAGAGCAGGGGGCTCGAAGTCGGCAAGGATCTGTTTCCAAACGGCATTGGCTCGTTCGGCGGCGGTTAACGAACCGCCTTCCTCCCACTGCCCGAAGTTGGCTCTGCTGAAGACCACCGGCTCGTAAAAGGCTTTTTCGTATCGCTCCAGGGTGTGATCAATTCCGAAGAAGTGACCCCCAGGCTGAACGGTATGGATGGCTTCGAGCCCCATCTCGGCCGCGGAAGAATCGAGGGGCAGGAACAACTCCGCAAACATCTGTGCCATTTCGACATCGAGGATGAACTTCTCATAGGACGCCGACAACCCCGACTCCAGCCAACCGGCCGTGTGCAGGATGAAGTTCGCTCCCCCCAAGACGGCTCCCATCATGTTCATCATCGATTCGTAACCTGCCTGGGCATCTGGAATGTTCGACGTGCAAACCGCCGATGAGCGCCAGGGCAGCCCGATATGGCGCGCGAGCTGACCACTGGCAAACGCCGCCTTGGCCGCCTCGGGAGTACCGAAGGCGGGGGCCCCAGATCGCATGTCGACATTGGAAGTGAATGCTCCGTAGACCACCGGGGCTCCGGCACGACTTATCTGTGACAGGGTGATGCCGGCCAGCGCCTCGGCGTGCTGCAGGACCAGCGCCCCGGAGAGGGTTACCGGTGCCATTGCCCCCGAGAGGGTGAAAGGGGTCACCACCGCGGGCTGATTCATCTCGGCAAACTGGATCAGGCCGAGGGCCATGGGGATATCGAGTTGGCGGGGTGAGTTGGTGTTGATCACCGTGTAGCAGTAGTGGTCGGCGGCGAGCTCGTCCTCAGTCAGTCCCAAACCGATCCGCAACATCTCGAGACAGTCAGTCACCTGCCCGATTCCCCGGGAGTAGATGAAGGGCGCCTTGTCCGATAGCGCCAGGTAGGCCCTGGTCGTTTCGAGATGACGCAAGTTGACCGGAACGTCCTGCGGCTCCACCTGTTGGCTGGTGACATGAATCACGTCAAAGGCCTGGGACAGCCGGAGCAGATCAGAAAAGTCCTGGAGTGTTCCAGCTCGCCGCCCGCGGTCGAGGTCGGTGGCGTGTGGAGGACCGCCTACCGGTGCCAGCACGACACTATGGCCGCCGACCAGCACGTTTCGCTCCGGGTTGCGGGCCACCAATTCGAATTCGGTAGGAGCCGACTCCAATGCCGAGCTCACGAGCTCCGGGTCGATTCTCACCATGAAGTCGGCATCGACCGAAGCACCGGCGTTCTCGAATCGGCGCCGTCCGTCCTCGAGCAGAACCTTGATGCCGTCCTCGGCGAGGATCGTCAGAGCTGCATGATGGATCCCGGCGATTTCGTCGTCGCTCAAAACCCGCAGAGGTTGGAAGGGGTTGACCAAACGGCGGTAACGCGCCTCCACCCGACCCGCACTGGGCCGCCGCTCCCGCCGGGGCCGCCTACGAGTCGCCAAGCCGGGTTGCTGATTCACAACTGAACTCTACGATCCAGAGGTGGCACGGCAGGCCGGCGTGGTGGTGATTGGCGGCGGGATCATCGGCTCGAGCGTGGCCTATCACCTCGCCGATCTGGGGGTCGAGGGAATCGTCGTCCTCGACAAGGGAAGTCTCACCGACAACGACGGCTCTACGTCCCATGCTCCCGGCGGCCTCCGCACCCTCACCATTTCGAAATTCTTCACCAGCCTGGGCATTGCCTCTCGACAGGTCTATGACCAGCTACCACTCGCCGAGCCAGGTCAAGAGCAATTCTTCCGCACTGGCTTCGTCCAGGTGGCCTCGACCGCCGCCCGCTACGACAGTTACAAGCGCATCCAGGAGATCGGCTGGAGCCTCGGGGTCCCTTCCGATCTTCTCTCGCCCGAGCGAACGGCAGAGATGATCCCCCTCCTCGACCCAGCCCAAGTCGTCGGCGGCCTGTTTTCGCCCACCTCGGGCGTGATAAAGACGAGTCTGGTGGCGACCTCGATGCAGCAGGTTGCGTCTGCCACTGGCCGAGCCGCCTTTTACGCCGAAACCGAAGTGACGGATGTACTCGTCGAGGGTGGGCGGGTCAGGGGAGTTCGCACTGCGAACCCCGATATCGAACTGATCGAGTGCCCACAGGTCGTGCTTTGCACGAACATCTGGGCACCGGTGCTGGCGGCGAAGGTCGGGATCAACATGCCTCTCTTCCCGGGCGAGCACCAATACATCTTCACTACTCCTGTGACTGAGCTGGGCGACCGAGCCGAGCGCGAGGTGACTATGCCCATCTCCACGATCGACGACATCTCGGTTTACTTTCGCCAGCATCACGACCGGCTCGGCATCGGCAGCTACCACCACGAGGCCCGACTGGTGGACCCCTGGTCGTTGCCGGAAAGGGCCCAGCTCCCATTCACTCCTCGCGATTTCGACGAAGCCTGGGGTCTCTTGAGAAAGCACTTGCCGGTCCTGGATCAAGTCGAAGTCGAGACCGGCTTCAACGGCATGTTCTCCTTCACCGCCGACCACTATCCGATTCTGGGTGAGTCGCCAATCAAGGGACTCTGGGCCGCAGTGGGGGCCTGGCTGTCGTATGCCTCTGAGGTGGGAAAACTGATGGCGCGCTGGATGACAAGCGGCGACCCGGGGATGGATGTCTCCGTAGCCGACATCAATCGCTTTCATGATCACCAGTCCAACCGTTCCTTTTTGTCTCGCCAGAGCAAGTACTTCTACGAGATTGGCTTTGACATCCTCCACCCCAACGAGGTGGCGTCGTCAGTCCGCACTCTCCGGCTTGCTCCCTACCACGACCGCACCGAAGCGCTCGGCGCCGTTTACGTCCCCTCTGCCAGCTACGAAACTCCTTACTACTACGAGGCCAACGCCCCTCTGGTCGACCAATACTCTGATCGGATCCCGCGTCGGCTTGGCTACGAGGCCACGTCCTGGTCGCCCATCATTGGGGCCGAGCACCTGGCCCTGCGACAGGACGCCGGGCTGATCGATTGGTCGGCGTCGATTGGCCCGGTGGAGGTCTCGGGCCCGGGGAGTGTCTCCTACTTGCAATACCTCTGCACGAACAACGTGGACATCCCCGTCGGGGCAGCCACCTACACCCTGATCCTCACTCCGCGCGGCACCGTCAAGCGAGACGTGACCATCGCTCGTCTCGGGCCGGAGCGCTTTTGGCTCCTGACGGGCAAGTCCAATCTTCCCGCCGAGCTGGCCTATTACCGGTCATATGCCCCATCCGACCGATCCGTGACGATCGTCGATCGCTCCGAGCAGTTTGCAGCAATCGGGCTGTGGGGACCCAGGGCCCGCGACGTCCTCGCGGCGGTCACCGACGCCGACCTTTCCAATGAGGCGTTTCCTTGGTATTCGGTGCGAGAGATCGGAGTGGGGATGGCTCCGGCGGTGGCCCTTCGCATCTCGTATGTGGGCGAGTTGGGCTGGGAGATCTATGTCCCCGTGAGTTTCGGACGCCATCTCTGGGACACGCTTTGGACCGCCGGGAGAGATCATGGCCTGACGGCGGTGGGCATGGCTTCCCTTTTTTCGTTGCGAATCGAAAAGGGCTACCGCCTGATCGGCAGCGACCTCACTCCCGAAATCACCCCGCGGCAGGCCCAGATGTCGTGGTTGCTCGATAAGAGCAAGGATTTTCTCGGACGGGACGGCGCCTCCGGTGATGGGCACCGTTTGGTCACCCTCCGCTTCGATGATCCGGCTGCTCTCATGTATTCGTGGACACCGGTCTACCGCGCAGACGACGTAGTCGGTTGGATAGCAAGCGGAGAATTCGGCTATTCAATCGGCGCCTTTCTCGCCCACGCTTTCGTTCCCGAGGAGCTCACGGCGCCGGGAACCAATCTACGAGTCAGGTACACCGGTCAGTTCTTCCAGGCGGAGGTGGTTAAGGGACCACTGTGGGATCCCCATAATGCGCGCCTCAGGGCCTAGCTAAAGAATTCGTTTTAGCCTCCCCGGCCGATGAGTTTGCTTTGGAACGCTCGGGTGGTCGATCGCGACGGGGTCCGTGAGGGACTCGCCCTCTCAATCGCTGGTGATCGAATCGCCAGGATCGAGAACGCCGGAGGCAAAGTTCCAGCAGGGGCGATTGACCTGGCTGGCAAGTCGTTGCTGCCTGGCCTGATTGACGCTCACAACCACTTCATTTCCGATACCGAGCGCAGTCCCGGATTCGGGCCCCCGCCGCCGCTGCATGGCGA